>CAYVAN010000161.1:0-8279 GCA_964449225.1 uncultured Rhodopirellula sp. | reverse complement strand
AAAATTATGTCACACGATTCAGCCGACGACCGCCACGATGATCCGATGCGAGTTCGTTATGAGGAACTGGCAGCCCTGGCAGGTTCACTTGCACATGAGATCAAGAATCCGCTGTCGGTCATTCACATGAACATTGAATTGCTCAGTGAGGATTTGTCCGAGATTGATTCGCCGATCATTCGCCGATGTGTTGATCGCATCGATATGGTTCGTAGCCAGTGCGAGCGGATGGAGGCTTTGCTAAAAGATTTCCTTAGCTACACCCGGCTCAGTGACATTGATCTGTTACCCGGCAGCTTAAACGAACAAATGGAAATGGTGCTGCGGGCTTATGAGGCACAAGCGAGTGCGGACGACATCGACATCGAAAAGTATCTCGATCCTGATCTGCCTGCGATCTTGTTGCACAGCGATTCATTACAGGCCGCATTGATGAATCTGGTTAAGAACGCGCTTGAAGCGATGGAGCCCGGTGGGCAGTTCTGGGCCAGAACTTATTTTTCACCAACAGCGGTTAAGTTGGATCTGATCGACACCGGTCGCGGGGTCGATGACAACACGGTGTTGCATATGTTTGAACCTTTCTATAGCACGAAAGATGGCGGTTCAGGTTTGGGACTGCCCACCGCCCGCAAGATCATCGAAGCCCACGGCGGTCGAATTAGCGTGCAAAGTGAGGTCAATCGAGGCACCAAGTTTACTCTCGAATTTCCAATGCCCAAGCGAATTGGTGGTAGCGAGATTGGCTAGGTGGTTCGTCGGTTGATTCCTACCGAGCAACTTCTAAATCTGAACCGTTTGATGTTCGCTGATCGCCAGCGTGCTGGCTTCACAGGTGGTTGCCATCTCGATTTGTACTGCCCAGCGGCCGTTGGCGTCTGGGGTAACGATCCAGTGTGGTTGCACGCAGACGCTTTGATGAACGGCCTCGAATCCACCTTCGCTTTGACTGACCGTTTCAACTGGGAACGCCCAGATTCCGCTGGCCCGGTCGATGCCTAACGAAATGTCGACACCGAGCCAGCGATCGGATAGCCCTAAGTAGTTCGCATTTTGAAGATCCAATTTTTGACCAAGTTGGCCAAGTCGGTTCCCATCCAAATCGCTGAAGTAACGATCGTCTGCACCGGACGGAAGGCCAGCGAAGTTCATCTCGATGGCGAAGTGAAGCGATTGATCTTGCGGCAAATTTTCCAATAGGTAGGCAATCGACAATCGGTCGCTGCCGGCAATCATTGTGACGGCCTTGGTCATCGTGATTGGGATTCCCCAAGCATTTCCGTCGCGACGCATCTGGATCTGAACACGGTCATTGCCCCTGCGGATCTTTGTTTCAAATGGCATTTCCACAAAGTCACCGCGTTCCATTGCTTCACCGCGTTCCACCGATTCAATGGTCGCTTCGGTGTCATAAAAGTGATCCATCAAGCTCTTGCGGGCGAATTGATCGTACTGCAATTGTTGATCAAGTCCTTCTTGCTTGAAGACGACTCGGTCATGAATGCTGGCGACGTTTTCGTCACCATTGCTGGGGCCAGCCAAGACTTTGTGATGGTAGCTTTCAGGACGTCGTTGCAGTGTGGCGAGCAAGTTATGGCTGATGTCGCGGACATCAAGTTCGTATAGACGTCCGCCTTTGCCCGGAGCGATCCAGGCACACAATTTGTTGTTGCTAAGTCGGATCTCCTGCATGCCGTCAAAGTCGTAATCTTTTGCGGTCGCTTCCACGCTGTGGTCACTTTTCCCCAGAGCCTGATCAAGTCGAGTGTCTGCTTCGATCAAATGTTGGTAGATGGCATTGCGTAGATGGGGAAGATAGACACCGCCGAATGCACCGTGCCAATAAGGGCAGTTGCATTGCCCGCGATAAAGATGGTCGCGGATCACCGCCAGTTCGCCTGAGTCAATGCCGCCGGCTGAATGATCAAGCGCGGACTGAGCTTCGCCGATTCGGCGGCTAAGGTCCATCATCCTGGCATACATCTCGTTGGTTTCTTCGTACTTGGTTTTGAAGTTTCGCCAGTATCCGCCTTGGATATAGCTTTGCAGGGACTCCCATCTTGGGTCGTCATCCATGCTATGGCTGAGGTCGTCGAGCGTTTCTTGCGCTTCGACTGGCAATGACCACTGAGTCATTTCGCGGTAGCTGCAATCGGGGAGATAGACTTTACCCTTCGCAGCAGTTTGCGAGACCGCTTCGCCAAGAGTGCATGTGCTAAGCCAATCCGAATTGTCGGAAAGTGCGTCAAAGAATCGCCTTAGCCAACCGTCGCGGTAGACATGGGTTTGCGTATCAGGCCAGGTGCCAAATTTTTCGCCATCGTCACCGAACGTCAGTACTGCACCAGGTGACGCTTCAGACACATCGCGACAGTACTGAATGGTTTCTTCTACTGGACGAAACGGAATGGTGTACCGTAATCGCTCGCTGCCGGGAAAGATCTTTAGCATTCGGCCGTCATCTTCCGTTAAGAAGTAGCCATTGAGTTGGTCGTCGCTAATTCCAGCACCACGGAAGTGATAGTCGTCGAGTACGGTGTACTCAATTCCTGCATCAACAACATTTCGAGTTAGCGATGTTTCCCAGACGCGTTCGGGCATCCACATTCCAGTTGGCATGCTTCCGAATTGTCGATGTAGGTAAGTGCTATAGGTTTGGATCTGTCCGATCTGGTCTTCGGCGGGCAGCATCGTCAAAATGGGTTCGTAGTGAGGTCCACCGATGATTTCGATGCGCCCAGCATCGACCAGCATTCGCACGCGATCGACGTATTCAGGATGTCGCTCCACCAACCAATGCATCAACGGGCCCGAGGTGTGTAGCGAAATTCTCAGCTTCTCGTAGGGCTCAAAGACTTCAAGAAACGGCAGGTAACTGTCTTGGTACGCTTGCTCGAAGACATCCTCAAAGTTGCCGATGGGTTGGTGGTTGTGAAGAACCAGGCAAAGATGGGCAGCAGCAGTCATAGAAGATCGTCTATCAAGATGGGAGATCGAGAGGCTTGAAAAGCGGATCGCGTGAAACTGGCGGCACAATCGTCATGAACGTGACTGCGCAGCTTCCCGGTTAGAGCTGTATCGGTTGTGGCGTTTGGCAGAGTTGACTCAAACTGCAGCGACAAGATTCGCTCGCTGCTTCGCAGGTTCTACAAGGTCAACCGCGGGTCTTCCGCGATGGCTCGATATCGATATTGGCGTGCTGCGATTTCCGGTAGGACCGGATTGATCATCGATCCACTGGACCATTCAAACCCGGCAACTTGCGTGATGCGAGGAAAGATATCGATTGACCAATGGAAGGCTTCCGAAGAATCTTTGATGCCGATTGGTTTTGTACTGAGGCAGTAATTGTATGCCGCACCTGGTTTCAAAGTCTCCAGCCAACCAATTACTCGATAGACCATGCGTGAAACAGACCGCAGTGATTGATCGTCAAGATCCTCGAAGCATTCGTGGTGTTGCTTAGTCGTTACGCGGACCATCATCGGCAAATGGCTCGCGAACGGGCAAAACGCAATCGCATGTTCATCAACGGCGATGATGCGTTCTTGTTGACGCCGTTCTTCGCGAATCATATCGCACATCAAGCAGCATCCGGTGCTTGCGCGATGGCGTTTCATCAGGGCGAATGATCGCTCGACCATCGGTGGGACTTGATTGGTTGCAACAATTTGGCTGTGCGAGTGTGACAAGGATGCGCCAGCTTGTTGACCAACGTTCTTAAACACATTTGCGTACTTTACGTTAGGATCGCTGCGAAAATGTAGCAAACGATCCCGGTAAGCACGAAAAACAAGCTCGGCTTCCGTCATCGAAACGGCGGTAAGCGATTGAGCATGCTGGCGACTTTCGATCACGACTTCATGACCGCCAAAAATCGGGCTGCTTGGGAACAGCGGAGAACTGTTCGATAAGGCAAGTACCGGCGGAAGATCGGTGTTTAACGGGACCGCCGTGGAGTCTACTGCGGGATACTTGTTTGGAACGACGCGTACCGACCAAGCGGTGTCGTTGGGTAGCTCGTTGTTGGGGTTGGTTTCAATTTGGAAGGCCGCATCTTTGGTGCGAACGACTTTTCCTATCCATGTTGGGCTTGGTGTTTTATCTTCATTACCGCAACAAAATGGGCAATCAAGATTTTTGTCTGTTGTAACGCAGGCCTCGATGAATTCATGCGGACGCTCCTCGCGACCGGTCGCATATACAGTCCATGTGTTTTGCAACACATCAAATCGCGTGTGCGAGTTTTGGTTGGTTGACCGATTTTCCGTTTTTGAGACGGAGGATTGGGAACCTGTTTCAATCTTTACGCTAGCGTTGGCATGCTTGAACGATGCTGCCTGTGACATAGCGTGGCTCTGCGGAGATTAGAAGTTGACGATCGATTCAGGGATTCCAGCCACAATAGGTATCGGAGTGAGGAAATCCGATCGCGAGCATCACGGTGCAAGCGTCATTGTGCGAGAGTTCCCGAGGGAGTGAAGGACTACTCCAAGACACCCACCTATCTAAGATCTACCTGATTGCTGCCGTCTTCTCTAGCAGAAATGTGATTTTTTACCCTGATTTGTCGCAGGCATAGCCGGCGATTTCCCTCAACTATGCGTAAGGGTAAGAGTTTCCTCATAAAGTTTCACGTATTCTTTGGCGCTGTGTGTCCACGACCAATCCTGATTCATTCCCGTGACCACCATTTGCGACCAAACTTCGGGCTGGTGATAGCGAGTTTGCATTGCGCGACCGATCGCTGCATCGAGTCCGTCAGCGTCCATCGATTCGACGTAAAAACCGGATGCGGTTCCTAGCTTGATGCTTTCTTCAGTGCAGTCGACAACCGTGTCAGCCAAGCCACCGGTCGGCGTGACCACTGGGACGGTGCCGTAACGAAGGCTGTAAAGTTGGTTCAGGCCGCACGGTTCATAGTGGCTTGGCATGACAAAGACATCGCTGGCGGCTTCAATTTGATGCGCCAGTTTATCGCTAAACCCAACATGCAAACCAAACTGGCCGGGATACTCCTGCGCCAGTTCCCGAAGTTCTTCTTCGTATTGCTCTTCACCACTGCCTAGAACGACCCATTGCGTCGGGCGTTTCTCGGCTAGATGCCGACGCAGTACCGGCAGGATCATGTCCCAGCCTTTTTGGCTTGCCAGCCTTCCAACCAATCCGATCAATGGTACGTCACGACTTTCTTGCATACCGAAGTGATGCTGCAAAGCAATTTTGTTTAGCGATTTGCCAGCTTGCCAATCATCAACATCAAAGTTGGCAATCAGATAAGGATCTCGTTTTGGATTCCACACATTGATATCGATCCCATTGATAATCCCGGTCACGCGATCCGATGCCGTGGAAAGAACCTCATTTAACCCGCATCCCTGTTGTGGGGTGCGTATTTCGAGCGAGTATCGGGGACTAACCGTCGTGATACGGTCAGCGGTGACTAAACCTGTCTTTAAGAAATTGACCTGATCGTAATACTCGAATTCGTCTTTGTTGAAATGACGCCAATCCAATCCGGTCATCGGAAACACTGATTTATTAAATTGTCCTTGATAAGCCAAGTTGTGGACCGTCATGATCGATTTGGTTTGCGGACCAATCCACGACCAGCGATCAGATTCGGCTTTAATGAACGCGGGCACCAATCCGGTTTGCCAATCGTTGCAGTGTACAATGTCCACGGCCCAACCCATCCGCTCGATAACCTGCATTGCAGCGCGACAAAAGAAGATGAACCGCTCTGCGTTGTCGGGATAATCGCCCGCAGGAGTTCCGTAAAGTGAGTCGCGATCAAAGTACTGTGGTTGGTCAATCAACCACACCGGAACATTGCTGTCGGGCAGTGTCGTGGTCAGCAACCGAGCGCCGATCAACTTTCCCGAACCAGCAATGTTCTCTGGACCTAACGGAATTGCAAAACTGATGTTCGTCGTTTTAATCGGAACGCCAGCTTGATGGACGCTACGAAAAGCTGGCATGATTACGGCAGCTTGATGTCCAAGATCAGCAATGCGGGCAGGCAGTGTCCCGCATACATCAGCAAGTCCACCGGTCTTTGCGAAGGGAACGGCCTCGGTCGTCAAATAAACAATGTTCAATGGATCATCAGAGGGCTGAACGAGGGGGATTCGGCTAAAAGTAGTAAAACAACAAACGTGGCACTGAATTGGCGATTGAAAGGATAACGAGCTGGGCTTGAGTCTAATCAAACTGACCCGCCGCGACGTGTGATTGAACTGTCCACCTTGAACACTATCGGATCACCAAGTCTTGTCCGTTACAATCATTCCATGGTGATTGATCTAAACGAATTTTGCAGTCGGCTAGTGCAAGCTGGGGTGCTTGATGCACGTCAGTGCAAGTTTTTCGTTGAACAGTATCGAAAGGTTAACGGCGGTAATCCGCCAGCTCAGGCTGGCCAGATCGCTGGTTTCCTCGTCAAGAAAAAGATACTTACACCGTTTCAGTCAAGTGTTTTTCTTAAACCACAGTTGATCGATCTGCGTTTAGGGCCCTATTTGATTCGTGATTCTGAAACGGCTGCGCCGTTTGGACGGTTTGCACAAGCCGCACGGACAACCGATGGGGCGATCGGTGTATTGCTTCGGGCTGGTCTAGGAAACCCTTGGCTGGCCAAGCATACCGCGATCGATGCACCGAATCTACAACCGTTCGCGTCCAAGGTCATTGGAGATTACGAAACCGTATTTAGTGCGATCGGCGAAGGAAAGGTGCTATCGAACCTTCTGAGCAATCAACCATGGTCTACCGAGTCCGTTGTCTCCCTGGGAATCAAAATCGCAAATGCATTATCCGTGATGCATGATGCTGGAATCGTGCATGGAGCAGTGCGAGCGGATCGTGTTTGGATTCAAGACGACGGCACCCCAATCTTACTGCGTGATCCGTCAGGGCCCGCAAATCTAGGGCCCGCAAAGCCAGGGCCAGCAAATCCAGGGCCCGCAAATCGGGAGCCCGCAAAGTCAGCGGCGAATGAGTCGCTTTCCAACGATTGGCTCGAGACGATCGACAATCCATCGCTGTACATCGCACCGGAGCTTGTGTTGGAACCAGCGAATTCCGATGAATCGTCTTATCCCGCTCCATCATCGGATCTTTACAGTCTGGGTTGTTTGTTGTTCCGCCTGGCTAGCGGGCGATACCCAATCGTTGGCAAGACGGCCCAGCAAACCCTCGACCTTCATGCTACCGAGATTCCGATCGAATTATCACGTGCAATTGAACAAGGTGAAAAAGGAGAGTCGCTTTATCGAGTCCTAGCTTACGCAATGGCCAAATCGCCCCAAGCTAGGTTTGCTGATTCCAAGAAATTAGCGGCTGCTTTAACGGTTGTTGGAAAGGAGGCGGATCAAAACAGTCGAAGCGAAGTTCCATCACAAGCAGCAAAGCAATCTCCGACGCAACCAACAGTAGAGCAAGCAGTAAAGTTATCCAGTATCAAGACAGGCAATCGTCAATCGCCAAAGCCTTTCGTGTCGCAGAAATTGCGTTCGCGTCCCAAACGCAAAAGCCGCGCGCCGTGGGTGCTGAGCGGGTTGGCGGGCGTGGTGGTTCTGCAAATCATCGCACTTAGCTTGATGGACCCAACACAACCGGTCGTCAGTCGTCGTACCGAATTTGTTCCGCCTGCCGTCATCCCACGTGTATCCAATCGTACGGTTCGCGACAGCCTCGTTACTGATTCTGTGGCATCTGAACTGGACTCTAAGTCATCGGTTGTTCCCGGCAAATATCAGCTAGTCCAGGATCAACGTCTGCTTTACGTTCCGCCTTCGGATAAAACTGCCAATCCGGTTACGTTGGATCTGCTGCCACCAGGCCCTTCGATGATTGTGTCGGTTCGCTTGGCTGATTTTCAGCGTTCTACGGTCGGCCCATCAATGTTGGATGCGTTTTCGCCTGATCTACCATTGATGATAGAGTCCATGGTCAAACGACTTGGCGTTCCCGCCGACAAGGCATCCCGCGTAACGGCCGCACTTTATCCGGGTAACGGAAGCGATTCGTTCCAAGTTGCGTTGTCGGTAACGCTTGATCAGCCACAACCGATGGCATCGCTTTTGAAAAGCTGGGGCGTTAGCGTTGCTAGGACTCGCCAGGGGCAAACCATCTACGTTGGCGAAAGAGCCAATTCAGACGCGTACTATCTTCCAGAGAATCAAGCGGAAACGAACAACATCAATCGTTTCGCAGTCGGAGCAATTGATCTGATCACCGAATTGGCATTGATCGATGGCGAACCGATACCCTTGCCC
>CAYVAN010000160.1:0-10480 GCA_964449225.1 uncultured Rhodopirellula sp. | reverse complement strand
TGAACCACTTCACTGGCTGCTTCAACGGTTTCTTCAATGTCTTGCGGATAACGATTAACGCCCCGCACAATGATCATGTCTTTTAGGCGGCCCGAGACAAAAAGCTGGCCGCCAAAAAGAAATCCGAGATCACCCGTTCGCAGGAAAGGGCCTTTACCGCAGGAAGTCGTGGCGCGGAATGTTTGCTCAGTCGCGTCTTTCCGCTGATAGTAACCTTTACCGACCGAAGGGCTGTCAATCCAAATCTCGCCAACCTGATCGTCATCCAAAATGGCATGAGTTTCAGGATCGACAATGATCACCTTTTCGCCGGGCAATACTTCGCCGCAAGCAACCATCGGCTTGGCGGATTCATGTCCCGGATCCACTGGATCAACTTTTTTCTTAGCTAACTCACCCGTGTCAAAGTTCTCGATAATGGGTCTTGGTTCAACCGGACCACCGGTCACAATTAGGGTCGTCTCCGCCATGCCATAGCAAGGCAGCATTGACCCTGAACGGAATCCACAAGGAGCAAATCGGTTAGCAAACGTTTCCAAAGTTCCAGCGCGAATCGGTTCCGCACCGTTAAACGCGATATCCCAAGACGACAGGTCTAACGAGGTCAGTTCCTCATCTCGGATTTTGTCGGCACAAAGCTGATAGGCAAAGTTAGGCCCGCCGCTGACGGTTACCTTGTACTTGCTAATCGCTTGCAACCACCTAAGTGGTCGCTGCAGGAATGTCATCGGGCTCATCAAGACATTGATGCGACCCAAGTACATCGGCATCAAAACACCGCCGACCAATCCCATGTCGTGATATGTCGGCAACCAGCTGCAACCGACCGTGTCGGGGCAAGGCCGAAAGCCGTGCATGATCAATTCGCTATTGGCAATCAAATTTTGATGCGTCAGCATCACGCCTTTTGGCGAACCGGTTGACCCCGAAGTGTATTGCAACATCGCCAGCGAATCTCCGCTGCGTCGGGGCGCTCGCAATCCATCGGCGTCACGATAAGCCGGATTGTCGGTTCCTAGTAATTGCAGACCGATTAAATCGTCATGACTTTGGTCGCCTTGCAATTGTTCGACCACACCGCCAGTGGACAATGCCCAGGTTGCGCTCGCATCCACGACGATGCTTCGAATACGCGAAGCTTTTCGATTGCGGCGCGGTGGGAAAACGGGGACGGCAATCGCACCGATGGCGTGGCAGGCAAAAAATCCAACCACAAAGTCCAGGCCCGGTGGATACAACAACAACACTCGGTCACCGCTTCGGATACGGCAACGATTTTGAAGGTAGCCCGCTAGGCCCCGAACTTCGGCTAGCAGATCCGAGTAGCTAAGCTTTTGCTCGACAGACTCGACATCGGTGAACACATACGCAGTCTCGGCGGATCGATGTTCGGCCCAGTGTTCAAGAACTGAGATGAAGTGGTCGCGAGGTGGCGCTTGATTGGAAAAGTGCTGTTGCAGATCCACAGGGCTGGCTACCGCCAATGATGAATGAAAATAAGGAAATGACGAGGTGATAACTGTGACATCAGGGTAACTCGCCCCAAGCGTCTAATCGACCCCAACGATGATTCTGTTGCCATGGTTCCTAGGTCGACGGATGTACTTGGCGGATGCACTCAGCGGATGCACTCAGCGGGGGACGCCCTACCGACGGAAACACTTTCTCTTTGATTGCCGCGTCTGGTGATTGGCCCTGCCATCTTCTGTTTCGACCATTTGTACTGAGAATCGCTAGCACACGAACCGTGTCCCGTTCCATACACCCAACTTGAATAACCCCTGATTTCCTCACGAACCTGGCAGAATCCGGCTGCCCAATCCGCCCAACTGAGGGGGGCAAGCTCGGACATGATTGAAATTCGGATCACACAAAGACTATAAACCCTTGGCAAAATGATGATCAAAGATTGATAAAAACCAGCGGATCAACCTGTCGCTCCAAGCCTAAAACGGCCATCTCGCCCACGGACATCGCAACCAGCACAGCGGTTCCAGGGTTTGGTCATCGACCATTTCATTGACACTCACATCGACTTTGACGGTTGTGATGCGTGATGACCAACTGAAGCTTTATCCGTTGTCTCAAAGCTGGCGGCTCTTTTCAGAAATAGAAGGATCGCCAACGGAAGACCGCAGTCCTGATCGCCAAAGGTACCCGCGTCAAAGACATCGCAAGCATGCTTGCGGTGTCAGAAAAGACTGTCGATGACACCCGCGCAAGCGTCCTAGAAAAATTGGCGTTGGACCAACCGGCCGATTTGATCAAGCTAATGGTCCGAATTCAAGACAACGGCTTCGCAGACTTCGGACTATGATTGTCCTTTTCTAATTGCCTTCCGCTTATCCGGATCTGTCGTGACCCGCGTTCTAATTACCGCCTTCGAGCCCTACGACCGATGGAAAGAAAATGCCAGCTGGTTGGCGTTGGTGGATTTGACTCGGTGGTACGAGGGGCCGGTCGAACTAACGACTCGCCGTTACCCAGTGGACCTTTCGCAGATGAGCCAGCAATTGCGAAAAGATATTCAGCTGGATTATGACATCGCGATTCACGTGGGGCAGTCGCCAGGATCAACGCTGGTCAAATTAGAATCCGTAGGCTTAAATGTGCGGACCGATGGATCACCTTTGATTGAAGACGCGGTCGAAGCCTACCGGAGCCCACTTAAACTGGCCAAGGCGACCGAAACGCTAATCGCCGCCGGGATCCCCTGCGAATTGTCGCATCATGCGGGAACCTATCTTTGCAATGCGGCATTGTACCTTAGCCAACACTACGCCAAGTCTTTTGGAATGAAGACTGAATCGATGTTTGTCCACTTGCCGCTCACACCGGCCCAAGCAGCAGCCGAACCTGCATCACGATTACCTAGCATGAGCACGGCAATGGCTTCAGCCGCGATCGCGCTGTTAATCGACCAAATCCAACACGTCGGTTAATTGCAGCCTTTAGGCGCGTTTGCAAAACTGATAAGGGTGATGGCAGGTCCGAACCTGTCCTGGCGCCCGCAATGAAACAAGTGCTTCAGGCGCGGTCGGCTTGCAGAACCAAGCGACAATAAAAAACGCCACCTAAAACATTTGTCTTAGGCGGCGTTCTAAAAAGCGGAGGACACGAGACTCGAACTCGCAGCCCCTTGCGGGGTACCTCAGTTCCAGTGAGGCCGCTCACCAATTCGCTTATCCTCCGTTTTGGATGCAGCGTTCGTCATTCTTTTGGCGAGCCCAGATTGTGCCTTCTGGTTGCATCGCGATCAAGACGACTAATTCAGCACCCGCGTCTTTTCGGTCAAAATGCCGCGCTGGCCCCGCTGATTAATTTTATAAATTCAGCATTGGACTCAAAACGTCCCAGCTGCTTCGTCAGCTGTTCCATCGCATCGCATTCGTGCATGGTTGATAATGTCCGGCGCAGCATCGTGACCGCTTCGTAGGTCTCTTCGTCGTGAAGCAACTCTTCGCGGCGAGTTCCACTTTGCGAGATATCGATCGATGGCCAGACACGACGATCGGCCAATCGGCGATCGAGGACGACTTCCATGTTTCCGGTTCCCTTGAACTCTTGGAAAATCGCTTCGTCCATTCGGCTGTTGGTGTCGACCAAGCAGGTACCGACGATTGTCAACGAACCGCCTTCCTGGAACGCACGTGCGGTTGCAAAGAGTTTTTTAGGAACGTCCATCGCACTGATATCCAGTCCGCCAGTCCCCGTTGCCCTACCACGGCCGGACTTACCGACCCATTTGTTGAACGCGCGAGCGAGACGCGTGATCGAATCCAACATCAAGAAAACATCCTGGCCCGATTCAGCTAGCCGCTTGGCTCGATCGATCACCAATTGACTTAGCCGAACATGGCTTTCAACATCCATATCCAGGCTGCTGGCAACGACTTCACCACCAGTGATGCTACGCTTCATATCGGTAACTTCTTCCGGACGTTCATCGATCAGCAACACGATCAATTTGACATCTGGATGGTTGGCGGACATGCCCTCGGCAATGTTCTGCAGCATGATCGTCTTGCCGCTGCGTGGTGGCGCGACGATCAACGCTCGTTGTCCTTTGCCCATCGGAGCCAATAAATCAATCACTCGATTGGTCAACGGTTTTTTACCGATTTCCAGAGGCAACCATACTTCTGGATTGATTGGCGTCAGCGTGTCAAACGCTTTGACTTCTAAGAATGCATCGGGAGCCATCCCATCGACGTCTAGAATTTCCCGGACTCGCGGGCCTTGTTGTCGTCGACCGTCTTGGACCATCGCTTTGATGTAAACACCTTGGCGGAGTCCGTAACGTTCGATCATCGTGCCGGGTACGAACGGATCACTTCGCTCGCGCGAATAATTGTTGTCGATGCCCCGCAAGAAGCCGTAACCGTTTGGGTGCATCTCCAAGATGCCCTGGCCTTCGGTCAGCGGTGCATCGTTAGGCAGGTTGTCATCTTCGCGATCAGGACCGTTGTTTCCATTTTGGCCACCCCCGCCACCGCCACCGCGTCTTCGACGACGGGTTCTAGGCTTGTTACCAGAGTTGCCTGATGGACCATGCCCGTTTGATCCATTGTTGCCGCCGGAACCAGACCCTTGGCCACGGCCTCGGTTTGATCGTTTCTTTTTCGCCATGTGTAATCCAGATAGCTGACCTGACTGATGGGTCGACAAAACCGACCACGCTTGGACAAATCAACCGAGTTGAAGAAATACCGCACCTAGAAAGGAAAGGGAAAATGATCTTGAAGCAAGAACGGCGGTGTGTCCCGCGTCAAGATATCGGTCTGAATAAAGATCCAACACCGAGTCGTTTCATTCGTGTGGCCGAAAACCGTTTCGTGGCACTGAACTAAAGATTGAATAAGAGTTGGCCGACGGGTCGGCTTTCAGGAATCAGTGAACGCTGATTCAAAAGGGTCGTTATGGAGGTCATTTCCTTCGATGGCCCAATCTCAAACCGACCTGGGCGAGCGATCTCGGATTGGTGATAAAGCCATTGCGAAACGCCTCACGCAGCATCGTGACAGTCGCGTCGATTGCGTTGTTGTCACATGAGATGGACAGGATCATTTGTCCGGGGGAAAGATAGCTAAGCCCATTGGGTTTGTGTAGCTACCATCTACCTGCCTTCTAATCCCAAATATATACAGGCAAGGATCGGTGTCAAGACCATCATCGGTGTAGGCTATTGGCTACAAAAACGCCGCCGATCCCCAGCCAAAGTCCTCTTTTACGATCCTGATTGGCTAGAAAGCAGCACAACCGGGGCGTGACGTGATCTGCTACGAAAAATTTCCACTCCACCGAAATCTTACCCGTCTATGCCTGACTGGATTCCCGCATGGCCGCCCCAATGGCCTGAAATTGCCTCAGCCGTCCAAGCCTGCGTCGTCTCCGGACAATGGGGACGCTATCACAGCGACCTTTGCCGTGAACTTGCCCAGCGTCTGCAAGCCATGGCGGGTCTCTTGCATTGCAGGCTTTGTTGCAGCGGCACTGCGGCGGTTGAGATTGCACTGCGGGCATCGGCAGTCAAAACCGGTGACGAGGTCGTGTTGGCGGCGATGGACTACCCCGGAAACTTCCGCTGCATCGAAGCCTTAGGTGCCCGACCGGTATTGGTTGATGTGCAACGCAATTCACCCTGCATCGATCCGGAAAGCCTTCGCGAAATCGCGTCAAATTCATCCGACAACAATCGAATTGTCGCAGTGATTGCGTCCAGCCTGTACGGGCACTCGGCCGATTGGCGGGAACTGGAATCCATTTGCAAGGACAATCATTGGGTACTGATCAATGATGCCTGCCAGGTGATGGGCATGGAATTTGGCGGAAAACCAGTGGAGGCGTTCGGCGATATTTCGACCGCCAGCTTTGGTGGCAGCAAGGTCGTCAGCGCCGGTGCTGGCGGCGCAGTGTTTACCAATAGCGATCGCCTGGCATCACGAATCGACGCGTGGACCAACCGGCCCAGCGAGACCTTTCCGCTAAGCCCGTTGCAGGCGGCCGTGATTGGTCCGCAATTGGATCGCTTGGATCAGATGAATCGTAAACGACGCGAAACCGTAGGTTATCTGGCTAAGGAGATTGACTCGGATCCTGATTGCAGCCTTCAATCAAAGCAGTGTAGCCGAGACGACGTGCGTTCGTCCTACTACAAATTAGCGATAGAGACGCCTTCGCCGGACGTAAAAACGCAGGTTCTCGCGAAGGCTAGCGAAACAGGCCTACCAATTGGGACCGCTTTTCGATCGATGGACCGAAGCAGCCCCAAAAGATGCCGCAAACCGGTGGAGCTAACGAATTCCGCTCGTATCGCGGAGCAATGGATCGTGCTGGATCATCGAATGCTGCTGGTCGATGAACGACATTGGCAAGAATTGCGATCAGCAATTCTGGCGGTCGGCACTTTGTAGTGCCGGCAACTCCTCGTAGTGCCGGCAACTCCTCAGGCCAGAAGCTTGCGAATTGTCAACACAACGCGACCGCGACGCAGTGTTGGCGAAGCAATCCGGCAAAAAGCGGCCGGATGTCACTTTGGCTCCATTCGCCCTACGTCGAATGCTCGATCGCTTCTCTAAGCTTCTAGTCTCTAAGCTTCTAGCTTTTCTCGTTTGATCAAAACTTCAGCACCTGGGGTGAGGCGACGAAGTTTTCGCACGACTTCCGCTTTATCCATGGTGCCTGCAGCGGCGCGTGCCAGCAGGTTTGCGGTTTTTTTCTTACGGGTGCGGCGGCGGCGAATTTCGCGGCGGCGTTCGATTCCTGAAGGCATATTGGGACTGATTTTCGTGGGATTTAAGTGGTGATTGATTGGGGACTATAGCGAGCGATTTTTTTTGCGTCCAGCGATCGTTTTTACGATTTCTTTTTTACGACACCCTTCTTTTTAGTCGCTTTCTTCGTTGCCGTTTTCTTTTTCGCCGCCTTTTTCTTGGTTGTCTTCTTCTTGGCTGCCTTTTTCTTGGTCGCTTTCTTCTTCTTTTTCTTTTTCTTCGATGGGCCCTTGGCCGCTCGTTCGGCCAGCAGGTCAAGCGCCGCATCGAACGTCATTTCTTTGACCTCCATGCCTTTACGCAACGAAGCATTGGTTTGACCATCGGTGACGTACGGCCCAAAACGACCATCCAAAATTTTCACTTCGCCCTCAGTGATCGGCGAAGGCTTCTCGAAGACCTTCAATGGTTCCTTCGGTGTACCGCGTCCGCGTTGCTTGGGTTGTTTCAGCAATTCAATCGCTTTTTCCAGCGTCACATCCAACGGTGATAGATCCGCGGGCAGGGAACGCGTGTCTTTTTCGCACTTGATGTACGGCCCGTAACGTCCGTCAAACGCCTGAATCGGTTGGCCGTTCTCTGGGTTGTCGCCAAGGGTTCGCGGCAGCGTCAACAACTTGCACGCCATTTCGAACGTCAGGTCTTCGACAGTCATGTTCTTCAACAAACCCTGATTGCGTTTTTCTTCGTCGTCCGCTTCGCCAAGCTGAATGTACGGACCAAAACGCCCGACTTTGACGTAAACCGGTTTGCCCGTTTCGGGGTGGATGCCGATCGGTTCTTCTTCGACCTGACCTTCTTCCAACAACGCAATCCCGCGATTCAAATCCATTTCGTCCGGCGGCATTCCATCGGGAATCGAAGCCGTTCGTTCGCCCTGTTCCAAGTACGGGCCATACTTGCCCACCCGCACGTAGACCTCATCGCGATGCTCGCCTGTTTCGGGAATGCCTAGCGAAAATCGAGCCGTTTCCTTCGGGTCGATCTCTTCCAATTTCGACACCAGTCGTTTTTGCAGGCCGACATTGTGCTTGTCGGTGGATTCATCGCCAAAGTAGAACTTGCGAAGGTAATCGTCGCGTTCACCTTCATCCCGGCTAATCGAATCCAGGAAGTTTTCCAGATCAGCGGTAAATTCGTAATCAACAAGCGTTCCAAAATGCGTTTCCATCAACCGAGTGACGCTGAAGGCGCGCCAAGTCGGGACCAACGCGGAACCCTTTTTGAAAATATAATTCCGGCGTTCGTCGGTGATCGTGCCAATGATCGATGCAAACGTACTGGGGCGTCCAATGCACGCTCTTCCAGTGTTCGCGTTAGTGACGCTTCGGTGTATCGAGCCGGTGGCTGAGTGGTATGCGACTTAGGATCCAACTCCTTCGCGTCCAGCGATTCGCTTTCTTTGACTTGCGGCAGCAAGGTTTCTTTGTTGGCCAGTTCGGCTTCAGGATTATCGCTACCCTCGACGTAAGCTCGAAGGAATCCCTCGAACAAAATCGACGTTCCAGAGGCGGAAAACGTGGTGCCGCCCCCGCCGATGACAACGCTGACGCGTTGTTTTTTTGCGTCCGCCATCTGACAGGCAACGGTTCGTTTCCAGATCAAATCGAACAGGCGGAACTGATCCGAATCCAGTTCGCCTCGGATGGTTTCAGGAACGCGGAAAGGCGTCCCGGCCGGTCGGATTGCTTCGTGAGCCTCTTGAGCGTTCTTGACCTTGCCGCTGTAGGTTCGGACCGACGGATGCAAGAAGTTTTCGCCATATTCGCTGCGAACAAGATCGCGCGCCGCACCGATGGCTTCTTTGCTAAGCGTGGTCGAATCGGTCCGCATGTAAGTGATGTAGCCGTTTTCGTATAAACGTTGGGCGGCACTCATCGTTCGCTTTGCGGTGAAGCCTAACTTACGGTTGGCCTCCTGCTGCATGGTGCTGGTCGTAAACGGCGGCAATGGTCGCTGGGAAAAAGGTTTAACCTCGACCTTGTCGACTTTAAAGTCCGCCGTGCGAAGTTTTTCGACCAAGGCATTCGCTTCCGCCTCGTCCATTTGCATCAGGTCGCTGTTTTTGATCTTCCCGGTCGCCGAATCGAAATCGCTGCCGCGAGGAATCCGTCGTCCGTCGACGGTGGAAAGCATCGCGGTCAGGCTTTCTTTTTGACCGGTTTCGAAGACAGCTTCTAAATCCCAGTAAGTCGAATCGACAAACGCAATCCGATCACGTTCGCGGTCCACGATTAAGCGAACGGCAACACTTTGAACGCGTCCGGCACTCGTCCCTTTGCCAATTTTTCGCCACAACAAATTCGACATATCGAACCCGTACAGGCGGTCCAAAATTCGCCGTGTTTCTTGGGCCCGAACCAAGCTGCTATCGATCTGGCGGGTTGCTTTGAGTGCGTTTTGAATCGCGTCCTTGGTGATTTCGTGAAAAACCAAGCGATGGACGGGGACTTTGGGTTTAAGAAGTTCCTGAAGGTGCCAGCTGATTGCTTCACCCTCGCGGTCTTCATCGGTCGCCAGGAAGAGTTCATCGGCCTGTTTCAACGCATCTTTAAGCTTCTTGACTTGCTTCTTTTTTTCGTCTGGGACGATGTACAGCGGTTCAAAGTCGGCTTCGGTGTTCACGCCGAGGTACGCCCAAGTTTCCGCTTTGTACTTTTCGGGGACTTCTTTCTTGCCTGCCGGTAGATCCCGAACGTGCCCGATGCTGGCTTCGACGATGTAATCCGCCCCCAGGTATTTCGAGATCGTGCGTGCCTTGGCCGGTGATTCGACGATCACCAAACTCTTCCCTTTACTTTTCGCCATGAACGTAGCTTTTGCGATGCTGTTTTTTTCTGGAAACGGTTAACTCTGTTTTCTTACAGTCCTTTCAATGGGGACTCAAGTGCGGCATCTTCGTCAAGGGGGCTAAGAAATCCGGTAACTTGTGCGAACTCGGCTTGACCCTTCAAATCGCCCGGCGATACCCTTGCACGCTTCCATCGATTTCCCCAAATCAATTTACGACCCCGTCTACGACCCCATCTGAAACATCGAAGTATGAACTACAGCCCCTTCGAGATCTTTCGCCGCAATCTAAAACCGCTGATGGTTTTTCTCACGTTGCTGGCACTGATGGCCTTCGTCGTCCTGCCGACCATGCAGTCCTACATGCAGAACCAAGCCGGGGGTGGCGGTGATGCCGTCGTGGCCAAGTTCGCCGGCGGCTCGCTGAAACAAAGCCGCGTGGACTACTTTACTCGCAATCATCAATCGACCGTTCGGTTCCTAGCCGAATTGGCAGAGCACACCATCGCACTGGGCGGCGTTCCCGCCACGCCGGGCTTCCAGTACGACGCTAAAAACAAGCGGATTGAACGTTTGGGCATCAACGAAAGCCCAAGCGTCGAAAGTACCATCCGAACATTCATGTTCGCAAACGAAGCAACCAAAGAAGGCTTTGAGCTAGACGATGCGTCGCTGAGCGGCTGGTTGGAATCGTTCACCGGCGGGATGATCAGCGACGGTGAAATCACCGCACGCCTGATGAAAGCGACTGGCAACCAAATGGGCCGGCCTCACCTCTACGAACAGCTTCGCAACCACTTGCTGGCCGACGTCTACTTACGCCGCGGAAACGCCTCGCTGATGAGCACCAACGGCGTGCTGATGACCCCGGACGAACAATGGCGAAACTTCCTAAAGCTAAACCAAAGTGCCACCGT
>CAYVAN010000159.1:0-10528 GCA_964449225.1 uncultured Rhodopirellula sp. | reverse complement strand
ACACAGAGCTTGATGCAATGGGACCGATCCTCGATCGCATTGAAGGCAGGACCAATGTGCGGTCGGATCCTCAGCCGAAGTCGCAACGCTCGGAGACATATTTTATCTCGACCAAGGCCTCTAAGTATCCATCAGGAACCTTGGGTGATGTCGTCCGGCTCGGCGAAGAGATTGTCCGCTCAACCAGCACTCATCCGCTCAGCAGTCCGTTCGTGGGCAACCAGCTCAACTGCTCGTCCTGTCACCTGGACGCGGGAAGCCATCCGAACGCTGCGTCATTTATCGGTGTTGCGGCAGCGTATCCCGCCTTTGCTCCATGGGAGAACAAGGTCATCACGCTGGAAGATCGCATCCTCAACTGCTTCATACGCAGCCAAAACGGCAAACGCCCGCCCAATGGTGGCCGGGTTTCAACCGCCCTCGCCGCCTACATCACTTGGCTCTCTCGGGGAACGCCGATCGCCATGAATCCGCTCGCTTCGTTCGGACCGAACCGACGCGTCATGTTGGCCGAACCGAAGGCGGCACCGAGTGTCGACCGCGGAAGGATTCTCTACGAAGACCGATGTGCCGACTGCCACGCGGCCGACGGCAGTGGTACCGATGAGGGACCACCGGTGTGGGGCGATCAATCGTTCAACGACGGGGCAGGTCTATCCAAGATGACGAAGATGGCGTCTTGGTTAAAGGTCGCCATGCCACTCGATGATTGCGATTTATCAGCGGAGGAAGCGTTCGATCTTGCGGCCTATGTGAACTCCCACAGTCGGCCCAAGTTCAAGAAGCCGAGCGAAAAGTGATCCACAAACCACTCAATAAGCACAGACCACCTACGATGGAGACGAGAAAGTAAATGGATGTTGAAATACTCAGTCGGTTGCAGTTTGCCGGAACGATCATGTTCCACTACCTGTTCCCTCCGTTGTCGATTGGATTGGGGCTGCAGCTTTTCCTTTGTGAACTCGCCTATTTCAGAACGAAGAATCCGGCCTGGGAAGCGGCGGCTCGATTCTGGACTCGTGTGTTCGCAGTCAATTTCGCCATGGGTGTCGCCACCGGCATCGTGATGGAATTCGAGTTTGGGACCAATTGGGCTGTCTACTCTCGATTCGTGGGCGATGTATTCGGGTCAGCGCTCGCGGCGGAAGGAATCTTTGCATTCTTTTTGGAAAGCGGATTCTTGGCGGTGCTGGTCTTCGGCTGGGATCGCGTCGGACCGAAGATGCACCTGTTCAGCACCCTGATGGTATTTTTGGGCTCGGCGTTCAGTGCCGTTTGGATTGTTGTGGCCAATAGCTGGCAACAGACGCCCGCCGGCTACCACATCGTGTGGCACGACGTGCAAGGCGAAATGATGCCGCGTGCCGAAGTCACGGACTTCTGGGCAATGGTCTTCAATCCTTCGTCTGTTGATCGCCTGACCCATACGTTAATCGGCGCGTTCGTACTGGGGGCATTCTTTGTTGCGTCGGTGTGTTCGTACTATCTGCTGAAGAATCGCCATGAAGAAGTCGCCCGGCGTTGTCTTTCGATTGCCCTTCCAACCTCGCTCGTTTTCACCATTGCGGCAGCGATGACGGGACACCATTCGGCACAGCAGTTAGTTGAAACGCAACCCGCGAAGCTGGCCGCGATGGAGGCCCACTTTGAAACGACCGACGAGCCGACGGGGCTGTACATGTTCGGCTGGCCCGACGCAGAAAACGAGACGGTTCATTTCGGCGTCAAGCTGCCTTACCTGCTTAGCTTGATGGTCTACAACGACCCGACCGTACCGGTTCCCGCGATGGATCAGATTCCCGAAGATGAACGGCCGCCCGTTTGGTTGCCGTTTCAGACGTTTCACATCATGGTCGGTTTAGGAACCATAATGATCGGCGTCGCCGGACTGGCATGCCTTGCTTGGTATCGAGGAAAGTTCGGTCAGCAACGCTGGTTGCTGTGGGCCATTGTTGTGATGCCCGTTGCGGCGATGACGGCCAACCAGGCGGGCTGGATTACCGCAGAGGTCGGTCGGCAACCGTGGGTCGTCTATCCGTCGGTACAGGATGGCGTCGAGATGATGGGGCTGCGAACGGCTGATGGACTCAGCGAGTCGGTGACCGCACAACAGGTGCTTAGCAGCATCATCTTGTTTGGGATCATTTATTCGTTGCTGTTTGCTGTTTGGGTCTTTGTTCTCAACAACAAAATTCAACACGGCCCAGAGACCGTCGAAGAACTCGCTGAATACAAAAGCAAGTTGCGTGAGGAAACGATGGCAGAGAAATTCGGACGCAGCGGCAAATCGCATGGCGGCGACATGATGGTGGAGGACAACCAATGAGCTACGATCTTTTAACTTTCATTTGGTATGTGTTGCTCGGCGTTCTGCTGACCGGCTACGCAATTTTGGACGGTTTTGACCTTGGCGTCGGGATCTTGCACCCGTTCATTGCGAAAGACGATCGCGAACGACGTTTGGTGATGAACTCCATCGGTCCGCTATGGGACGGCAACGAGGTTTGGTTGGTGACGTTCGGTGGAGCACTCTTCGCCGCCTTCCCAGTTGCCTACGCGACTGTCTTCAGTAGCTTCTATACGGCGTTCTTTCTGTTGCTGACATGCCTGATCGGGCGTGCGGTGAGTTTGGAATTTCGTTCCAAGGTGCATTCGCGTCCTTGGCGTAAGTTCTGGGACGTTGGATTCTTTTTATCCTCGTTCACCGGCGCGTTCTTGCTCGGCGTTGCCGGCGGCAATGTGATGGCGGGAATGGAACTTGGGCCAAAGTACGTCTACGAAGGCAACCTTTTCAGCCAGATCTACTGGTACCCGTTGCTGGTGGGTTGCCTGACC
Organism: uncultured Rhodopirellula sp.; assembly: GCA_964449225.1. GTDB lineage: Bacteria > Planctomycetota > Planctomycetia > Pirellulales > Pirellulaceae > Rubripirellula. The sequence goes on along the minus strand of CAYVAN010000159.1, from coordinate 7,693 downwards.
GTTTCCCTGTTCGCTTTGCACGGTGCGATCTTCCTGTACCTGAAAACCGAGGACGAACTCCAAGCCCGCACACGTGGTGCCATCACGAAGCTTTTTTACGCGTTCGCGGGTTTGTATGTGATTGTGTCGCTGGCCACGTTTATTCACGTGCCGCACGCAACCGAAAACATAGCGAACTATCCCGTGCTTTGGATTGTCCCGATTCTCAACGCGCTCGCGGTACTGAACATCCCTCGAGCGATGCACCTTGGTAAACCCGCCTATGCGTTTTTCACCTCGTCGATGGTCATTGCGGCATTCGCGACACTATTCAGCGTTGCGATTTTCCCCAACTTCATGCTTTCGACATTGGATCCCGCCTACAGCATCACGCTTGAGAATGCTCGCAGCAGTGCGGGCACGTTGAAAACGATGCTGATCATCGCCGTGATCGGTCTCCCATGCGTGCTCAGCTACACGGTGATCATTTACTGGATCTTCCGGGGGAAAGTGAAGTTGGATTCAAACAGCTATTGAGAAGATCGCCTATCGTGTTTCTTTGGATTCTCATCGCCTTGCAGTTTTTTCTGGCTGCGGCACTTGTCCTCTCGTCTCACTGGAGCCCCTTCCCGTGGCTGGTGATGCTCCTAGCCGCGCCTGGCGCGTTGCTAGCCATTTGGGCGTGGTTTGCGATGGGCATGCGGCGCATCCGAATTCATCCAATCGCGACCACGGAAACCGTCCTGCTAACCCGTGGCCCGTACGCAATTGTTCGCCACCCTATGTACACGGGGCTGCTTTGGTTCACTGCCGCGATGGTATTGAGCGGATTCGCGTGGTGGCGATTGTTGGCTTGGTATGCTCTCGTCGTCGTACTTCACATCAAAGCCACTCACGAAGAAAAATCAATGACATGTCACTTCGACGAGTACGCGGACTACCAACGCAAGGTGGGCAAACTATTACCAAAGCCAAAATTCTCGTTACCCAACCTCTGATTCGGTCGAGACTTCGCATGCGATCTTTCTCTCACGAAGACTCAATTCTGGCCGTTGGCTTCAGTCTGTCGAAGAGGCCGTTTCGCCGTCGATGTCGTGGAGTTTGTAAATCAGTGCACGTCGGCTGATGCCGAGTTTTTTTGCCGTCTGAGTTCGGTTTCCGTCACATTCCTGAAGTGTTGCAACAATGGTTGCCCGTTCGACTTGAGACAGGCGGCCATCGTCGGGGACATCAGCAGTCGATCCGGAGGCGATGTTCGCCGGGAGGTGCTCGGGCATGATCACATCGCCCTGGCACAACAAACACGCACGCTGAATCGCGTTTCGCAGTTCACGAACGTTGCCCGTCCATGAATGGGTCACCATGGCTTGGGTTGCTTGAGGGGACAGACGAACTTGGCGGTTGGCAAATCGACTGGCGAAATGCCTCGCCAACGGAAGGATGTCTTCGCGGCGATCAGCGAGTGCCGGAACAATCAATTCAACCACGTTCAGTCGATAGTAGAGGTCTTCGCGAAAACGCCCGTCCTTGATCTCGTCAACCAAGCTTCGGTTCGTCGCAGCAATCAGACGGGTATCGGTATCGACCGTTCGATCAGCCCCCACGGGTGTGATCTGTTTTGCTTCCAACGCACGAAGCAGTTTCGGCTCCATCTCCAGTGGCATCTCGCCAATCTCATCCAGAAACAAGCTTCCACCGTTTGCGGTCCGAAACAGCCCTTTGCGGTCTTCCGACGCTCCCGTGAATGCTCCTTTCACGTGCCCGAAAAGCTCACTTTCAATCAAGGTTGCCGACAAACCCGCGCAGTTGGCGGTCACCATCGGATGCGATGCACGCGGACTCCAGTCGTGAATCAGTTTGGCGATCCACTCTTTGCCAGCTCCGCTTGGGCCTTGGATCAATACCGGAGCTTCGGAAGGAGCAACGACCGCAACCGTTTCAACCAACTGACGCATCACCCGGCTCTCGAAGATGAACTCCGCGGGCAGGGTGGGCAACTCGATTTTGTTTGGCGGGTCGGTTGACGTTGGGATCGCCAACGCGTCGTAGACAGCGACTTTCAGCTCTTCGAGGTCGATCGGCTTGGAAAGGTAGTCGTCCGCCCCACTTTTAACGGCCGCGACGGCTTGCCGAACGTCTGCGTAAGCGGTGATCAGGACCACCGGCACCGAAGGCAAGATCTCTCGGATCTTTGGCAGTGCATCAATGCCACTGATTCCAGGCAAACGTACGTCCAGCAAGATCATATCGGGCGAGTGTTGCCCGACCGTTTCGAGCATCGCCTCGGCGGACTCCGACTCAACGATCGTGAATCCAAACCCCTGAAAGAATCCACCAATCAGTTTTCGTTGGGAAGGTTCATCATCCACGACCATCAATGCAGGCGGGGCGGAACCGCGTTTCGTTGCGGAGCTCTTTTTCATGCGTGTTTCAAGCGTTTCGTTGGCATCAATTCAAACGATGGTTTCTTGGCGATTCACGCGCTTCGGATCCCGTCGATCCAAAAGACGCTGCCACCTTCGTGGCCTGGCTCGTAGCCGGTTCCGCCTGGGCGACGCGTGACATAGGGCTCAAAGAGTGTGTCAGAAATCTCGTTTGAAGCACCAGGGCCTTGGTCGGCAACTTCTAATCGAAATGCACCACGTCGCGACTCGTTCAGCGAGATTGTAATCGTGCTGCATTCGGGTGCGAACGCGACAGCGTTTTGCAGCAAATTGAACAGCACTTGCCGCAATTGTTCACGATCCGCAAAGATTTCGCGAGGTTGATTAAGTCGATGCGTTTGTAAATGAAGATTCTTTGCCTCGAAGTCTGACTGCAGCAGCGTTTGCAATTCTGCAACGAGCTCGTCAATGGCAACAGGACCAATGTCTGCTTCCGCTTGACGTGCATACGCGAGAAACTGGTTGATGCGTGCTGTCACACGATCGCACTCCTCCAGGACAGCTTCGGCCTGTTCTTGTTGCTCGTCGGACGGTAAGCCTGCTTTTACGAGCCTTTGAGTCCAACCACGGATAAGACCCAAGGGGTTGCGTGTTTCGTGCGCCAATCCCGCCGCTGCCTGTCCCAACTAACGCAAGTGCCTTGTTTCCGCCTGGAGCACTCGCGTGGTGCCCTCGGACTGCGCCAATCGTACGGTGAATTGCCAAACGGCCCCTGCGGCGATGAGAAGCAACGTCCCCAATGCAACGATCAGAATTCGATTCCTGGCCTCCCGATAGACTTGTGCCATCATGGTCGTGCGGTCTAACACGACAACGGATTGAAAATCGACGGAAGCGGGTGCGCTGGCGTACTCCGTCAGATTTCCATGCAACGGAGGATTGTTACGCATGGTGAAGCTGCGAACGAACTGAAGACTGTTTCCGCTGGTGTGCTCACCGACGGGCAATTCAAGATTGACTTGATCACGGTCCCCCGCGAAATAGGCATCGCCCGATCCATCTTTCACAACGACTGCAATCGCAATCACGTTCTTGGAACTAGCAAGCACCTCAAGCGTGGATGGCAGTTGTTGCTGGACAAACGGACCGAACCAACGATGTGATTGAACGCCGCTGGTCACGGCGCTCGACAGTGCTTCCGCTTGCGATGAAAGCGAATCATGTATCAAACGGCACTGATGAACGTGTTCGGTCCGCTGCCACGCGGCGAACATCATCCAGAGAACAATCAGAGAAACGAGTCCAACGAATTTTGATTTTGGAATCTGTAGGAGATTCGGATTCTGCATTGCTTGACTTACTCGCGATTGTTCGCTGGCTAGCAAAGACGTCAGCCGATGAGTGTAACGTCTCCTCTATCTTATCGACCACGTCCCTTACCACCGCCTCCTTGCCTCCCACGACCTTGACCTCTCTGCCCTTGGCCGTCCAAACCCTGTCCGCCCAAACCCTGGCCCCCCGAGTTCTGGCCTTGGAATCCAAACCCCGGTCCATTCCCTCCATTTTGCGAACCTTGCCCACCGGCGTTGCCACCACGTCGGGATTGCTGTCCTTGTTCAGAAGATTTTGCGATTTGATCGAAGTCTGCTTGAGACAGGAACTCAGCATTGTAGCTTGCACCTTGCCTCGTGATCTGCGACGCGAAAGCACGCAAATGGTTTTGTGAACCCTGCAGCAAATGTTGCAAGACTTGGCGAACCTGCTGGTCATTCGCCTGGTTCAACATTTGCCTCAGGTCGGCGATGTCCATTTCTTCGATTTTGGCTCCAACCTTTAACGCATCCAGCGGGCTACGCGATCCACTTGCAACGAGAGAGTCGTAAAGCTGCTGGTAATCAGCGAACGCGAACACGCCTAGCTTGTCGTTCAAGACATTCCGTCCACCGCCACGAAGCAGTCGCTCAATGGCTTGCATGTGCTGACTCTCCGCACGCGAGATATTTCGGAAGATCGGTAGCGTGGAAGTCTTCGCAAGTTGGGTGTAGACGTCGCGAGCCAACTTTTCCTCCTCCCGCATGCGAAGCAAATCGGGACCGCCGTTGTTCGCCGCGGAGTTACCAGAAGGTTGACGACTCAGATCCCCTCGCCGAGCTTGGCCCTGGTTGCCGGTTCGCGTTGGAGTACTTGATTGCGACTGCATGCCACCCGATTTTCGGCCGCGACCTTGGCTGCCAGTGCGTGTTTGTGTCTGGATAGCGGCATCACCTGAACCACGGCTTTGGCCCGACCCACCGTTTCCTCGACGTTGTTGTGACATTGCATCTGGGGCGGCCATCGAGAGTGCGAGCAGTGCACCGAGGCCAATGAGTAAGCGTTTCATGGTTCCCACCTTTTAAGTCAGACGGTTGGTTTGTCTTCGTTTTTCTTGGTATGCAAACCCAATGCCGCTTCACGCGTGTTGTGCACGCGATTGAACGGAAAGGCGGAAGACAGCTCGGAATCCTCACGATTAAGCATGCAACTTATTTAGAATGCGTGTTTTTGCGAGATGCATGCGGACTGTTTGCAAAAGGGCTGACCTGCAATGAGTGCACAGTTGACGAGATGACGCGCTGCAAAATTTGCGCGATTCAAGTGAAACACTCCGAGCACGAAAGCGACTTTTCGCCAAGGACCGCCTCTTGATGAATTTTCCGATTGCGCATGGACACGGAAAATCACGCGGGTTTGTCTTTGTTGTTGTTTGAATCGAAACGAATTCGCTTCCAATCAAGATGAATCGGCATGGCGGTTGCGAATGGGTGAGGCAAGTCAAGCAATCCGTTGAGCACACTTCGTGTCCGGATGCGCACCAATCCCTCAAGGAAAGAACCATGAAGAGACTTGCTTCGATCGCACTCGCATTTTCGGCTGTCGCAGTCCTTGGAGCCACCTTGACGGGTGCCAGTCCAAACGAGGTTGCAACAGAATCAGACAAGCCGTGTTGCCAGAAGAATTTGGTAAGTCCAAAGGTCGCTGCGTCCAAGTCGGTGGCACCGCACTGCTGCCTGGAAGCGAAGACGAACACACCCCCAGCTTCTGAAGCCAAGTCATGCTGTGGCGACTCATGCAAAGTTGGCAAGAATGGTGCGGGGACCTGTAAAGAGTGCACAGAGAAGTCGCTCGCTTCAGACATGGCGTCAGTGACGAAAATCAACAGTGCCGCAACGGTTTGCGACGACGGCGCATGCCCGAGCTGCCAGGATATTGCAAGCTGTTGCAAAAGCTCCGTCACGACGGATTTGGTCTCCGCAAGCGTAGATGACGAACAGACATGCAAAAACTGCAAAGAAGAATGCAGTACCTGTGCTGAGGCTCGCAAGTCGGCCGAGACTGCCAAAGACGACCAAGCTGCTTCCGTTGGAGAGCAAGCCGGCACGAGCCACGGCATGGGACGAGGCCACGCTGGTGATTCACAACACCAAAAAGATCACCAGGACTTTTTCTATCTGATTGAGAACCGTGACTCGATTCGCCGCACCGTGAAGAACATTCCCAAAGGTGTTGAGACTCTGACGGAGTCGGACGATAGAGACGTCGCAAGCATGATTCAAACGCACGTCGAGGCGATGTACGGCCGCATGGAGAACGTGAATCCCATTCGCATGCAAGATCCACTGTTTCGCGAAGTCTTCATGAACGCCAAGAAGATCAAGATGAAAGTGGAACACACCGATCATGGTGTTCGTGTCACTGAGACTTCGGACGACACCTATGCCGTGAAGCTAATCCAGGCACATGCCAAAGTCGTCTCCCTTTGGATCAAGAACGGCTACAAGGAGCTACCCAAGAACCACGCCGCACCTGCGCGTTGAGCAACGTCCCATTCTGTCGCAAAGTCTTTGTCTGCAAGATCGACGCAGCGATGCCGTCGACAAACTGACCAATGGCAGTGACTAAAATAGCTGCCACGCCTTGGAGTCCAGTTCCTTCTCAAGTTCTGAATCGTTCGCACGAGCAAGCAGGTCGTAGAATGCATACGGATACTTAAACACGTGTCCGATGCCCAAACTTTTCTCTCCTCGCTTGTTCCAGTACTCGAACTCATCTGGCCGCAGATCAGTGGCACGATGATCCTTGATCTTTCGGTCACCAGGCTGAGGGCCGAGACGCGTAACCGTCACATACTTGCAAAAAGCAGTACGACAACTCTCGGCCCACTCAAAATCGCCCATGGCGGCAAGCTCAACAAGCGACTGGCCGAACGTCAGCATGTGTCCAGCGAATCCTTGCCCGTATCCCTTGAACCGGTCGATTGAATCGCTTGCCTCTTTAAGAATGAACTTTGACGCAGCGGCTGAATCAGAAAACGGAGGCGGGTCGACGTCCTCGCCAGGCGCGAGATCCCGCCAAGGCTTGAAAGCACCGATCAGACTACAAACGCCGGCGACTCTCGCTTCGGTGGCCAGTTCCGGCAACATGCGAAACGCCTTGATCGCGTGCATCGCAAAGATGGCATCGTGACCGACTTCGCGAAGAACCCCGCCACCCAAGGCGAGTGTCTTTCCAATTCGCTCGATGCCATCGTCGACCGGATCCGCATCGGGGAATGACGCACAGAGTTTCGTCGGTGCCCAGTTGCGATCGAAAAGCTCGATGATCCGGTTAGTCGTTGGATTACCCAAGTCGTTGTCGACACACATCAAATGCGCCGAGATCATTGAGGCACCGCGATGCCCATCTGCGAAATAGCTTTGCTGCGGCGCGCGAGCCAGCGCGTTCAAACCAAGTTCCACCAGCCGTTGCTGTGAAAGCGAGCGTTCTTCCGCGACCGCAAACCGGTCCAAATCCGCAGTTGCAACCGCCAGCCAAGCGGTGCTCCCCAGAGCGAATTGTCTTCGATTGATCATGCAAACCCTAAATCGGAACTGTGGTCGGAGCATCCAACTAAACGCCATTGTATCCCGTAGAAACGACGTTCAATCGCGTCATCGAGAACTGCCTCAAACATCAATTTTCAAGTGAAGAGCAATCGCCAATACCTGAGTGCCTGAAATGCATAACAACGACGAAAACCCATACTCAATTTCTCTTGTCGGCATGACCCAGCGTTCTCGACAGGTCTCGTAAGAGACCGGTTCTTCTTGGGGGGTAGCAAAAGCCGACATTTCAAAAAACCAACGTTTCGTGGGGGCAAACTCTTTTCACGTCGGAACCGTCTGGGCGATTAAGACATTTCTTAACCCGGACCGGCAGAGAAACGAAGAAACAAAGAAATCCGGCCCAAAGGGACCAAATCAACGCCGATCTCATAACCCAAGTCATGACGCGGCCAGAGAAACGAAGAACGG
>CAYVAN010000158.1:0-10569 GCA_964449225.1 uncultured Rhodopirellula sp. | reverse complement strand
GTTCTGTGTTGCCAACGCGACCCACGGTCGCACGGCAAACGCTCGGTATCCGACGAACTTCACCACTTGGAAGAAGCAGCTGTGCCCAATCAGCTTCGCGAGCTTGAAGTGTCGCCTCGGTACCTGCGGATCTGCACAGAACCGCACCACGTCCTGCACGCAATTCGATGCACGAAACGCTGGATCCCAAAGGAATGTTCTTCAAGGGCAGGCAATTGCCGGTCGTCGGTGGAGCTTCGGGGCCGTTCATCACTGAATCGCCAGCCTTCAAGCCAGCGGGAGCAATGACATAAACCTTTTCACCGTCAGCGTACTTCAGCAGTGCAATGCGAGCGGAGCGGTTTGGATCGTACTGCACCGAATCCACGATTGCCTTCACACCATCTTTTGCACGGCGAAAGTCAACCACCCGATACATCTGTTTGTGTCCACCGCCACGATGGCGTGCAGTGATCTTGCCCTGGTTGTTACGTCCACCAGTTTTACGTTTTTTGCGAAGCAGATTTCGTTCTGGCTTCGCACCCTTCGTCAGGTCCGCAAAGTCACTAACCGACGCATTGCGTCGTCCAGCACTCGTCGGTTTGTAGATTCGGATGCCCATGGCGGTTCAGCTCTTGGCGTTTAGCAGTTAGCGTTTAGCTATCTTATTGAGTTGTTGTGTGGGAAATCTTTCTCGTTAGCTAAGAGCTAAAAGCTAATAGCTAACCGCGTCTTAAAAGAAATCGATTCGGTGATCTTCATGCAGTTGGACGATGGCTTTCTTCCAATCGGAAGTGCGACCGTAGCGGAACTTGTACCGTCTTAGCTTGCCCTTGCGGGTTTGCGTGCGAACTTTCAGTACCTTTACATCAAACAGTTCTTCGACTGCTGCGCGAACGTCCAGCTTGTTTGCGTCCCGATGGATCTGGAACGCGTACTGGTTGTTGCGAGTCGCCCGGTGAACACCTTTTTCGGTGACAAGCGGACGCAGCAACACTTGATGCGCTTCCAGCTTAACGCCGTCGGTCTTCGGTGGTGGTGGTTGAATGTGTGCCATCGTAAATTCTTGTTCTGGTGACTTCGGCTAGGCTTCTGGTTTTCTTGTTTGCTGCTTGGGCAGCCGTTACAGCTCTAGGTTGCTTCTGCTTTTGGCGCATCTTCGGAGGCTGCAAATGTGCCGTCCTTGATCCGGTCCATCGCATCCTTCGTAAAGAGCATTCGTTTCGGTTTTAGCACCGAAAGTGCGTTCAATTGACGAACTGGTTCAACCGAAACACCCGCAATGTTGCGACCGCTCTTGTAAACCGCAGCGTCTTGATCGGCGATCGCAACCAAAGTCGTTGTGCCACCGAGGCCAAGTGCGTTGAGCGTTGATGCCATTCGGCTGGTCTTTGGTGAGTCGAAAGCAAGTTTGTCAACGATGACCACTTCGCCGTCATCGATCTTTGACTTGATCGCCATCTTGGTCGCCAGACGCAGAGACTTTCTTGTCAAACGGTAGCTATAGTCGCGAGGCTTGATCGTACGAGCCACACCACCGCCACGACGAACATTGGTTCGTTTGCCGCCGGCACGAGCGTTGCCCGTTCCTTTCTGGCGATACATCTTTTTCTTCGAACCGGCAACTTGACCGCGAGTTCGTGTGTTGTGCGAACCTTGGCGAAGGTTGGCCTGGTACATCACCACTGCATCGTGAAGCAACTGCTTGCTAACGCGATCAGCCAGTGTTTCGGTGTCGATTTCGTACGTGCCGACTTCTTTGCCAGCTTCACTGAAGACTGTAAGGGATGCCATTACTTAGCCCACCATGTTGGTTTTGCGGATACTGACGAAACCACCGTTTGGACCTGGAACCGCACCGCGTACAAGCAGCAAATTGTTCTCAGTGTCCACGCGGACCAATTCAAGGTTTCGCGTCGTTGTTTTTGCGTTGCCGTACTGGCCAGCCATGCGAACGCCTTTGAACGTACGGCTTGGCGATGCACTCATGCCAGTACCACCGGCGTGGCGGTGGCATTTCTTGACGCCGTGCGAAGCACGTTGGCCGGAGAAATTATGCCGCTTCATCACACCTGCAAAGCCGCGACCTTTACTGGTGGCGGTCACGTCGACCCGCTTGACTTCAGCAAACTGCTCAGCCGTTACCACTGCACCTACCGCAAGATCGCTTTCGCCGCGGAATTCACGAATGAACTTTTTCGGCTCGCAACCTGCCTTCTCCAGCAGTTCGACGCCAGCAGCCACTTGATTCTTGACGCGTTTGCTGTCCAGCTTCGCGACGTGGCCGCGTTCGGCTCGACTTGCTAGTCGTCGTGGTTTGTCCTCGAAACCCAACTGAACGGCTTGATAGCCATCGCGATCCTGGCTTCGGACCTGAAGCACGTTACAGGGACCAGCCTGGATGACCGTAACAGGCACCACGGTGCCGTCGTCCAGGTAAACCTGGGTCATCCCGACTTTCCGGCCTAAGATTGATGGTAACATAATGTATCCGACCCCCGCATTGCTGCGACGCTCGCCTGACGTTCGTGTTGGATCCCAAGCCACCGGATCCGAACCAAGCCGGCAACTTACCGAGGAGGTTATCGGACCGGCTTCCATGCATGGAAAAACCGCTCGTTTAATAACTGTGTGACTGCGATGGTTGAATCCATGAAAATGATTCAACCGTTGATTGAAACCCGGCGGACTATCTTGCGGATGCCTTGATCTTGATATCCACGCCAGCGGGTAAACTTAACTTGTTCAATGCTTCGATCGTCTTGGCCGTGGCCTGAACAATGTCAATCAAACGCTTGTGAGTACGGATTTCGTACTGCTGGCGTGCTTTCTTGTTGACAAACGGGCCTGACAAGACGGTGTAACGCTCAATGCGAGTGGGCAACGGGATCGGCCCATGCACTTCGCTGTGAGTACGTTTAACGGTGTCAACAATTTCCTGGGCACTCACGTCAAGGACGGAGTGATCGTACGCTTCCATACGAATCCGGATTACTTCGCTAGATCCAGCAGACACTTGTTAACAACCGGTGAAATGTAAGGGGTTCAGGTCAAAACCATGCTCCCAAGTGAACTTCTAGTTTCAGCTGGGCGAGGAGCAGAAAGCTCAAAGCCGGTGACTGGGCAGAGGAACCGGGAGCCAAGCACGGGCATACGCCCGAACCGTGGGACGCAAAATGTACGGCTGGACCTATTCGACGTCAACGGCTGTTGTGAATTTACAAAGAAAACTTTCCACATCTTTTTCAAAGCGGAAGCTTTTGTTTCCTATTTGGCGAGTGCGTCCGTCACTTGGGGGTGGAACTTGATGCGTTTCCGCTAGAATTCTGCCATGGAAAGCGAGATTCGGTCTGACCCAACAACCCATTTGCCTGTGGGACATTTTTCTGCGAACCGTTCGAGCATTTGGTTGATCCGGCTGGCGGCACTGGGGCTTTCGGTCATTCCGCTTTCCCTTTTGGGGGTTGCACGGGTGCTGACGCCCGATCCTGATGGGCTTGGCACGCATCAGCAGCTTGGTCTGCCGCCATGTTCGATGCGAATCATGTTCAACGTCCGGTGCCCAGGTTGTGGTATGACGACTTCATGGGCCCATTTCACTCGTGGGCAATGGGTTTCGAGCGCCCAAAGCAATCTCGGTGGATTCTTGCTAGCAGTACTGACTGTGATCGCTGCTCCATTTCTGCTGAAGGCGGCTTGGACATCGTCGCCGCCGAGCGTCGTTGCACAAAATGCGTTGATATGCGGTTTGGTCGCCGTCGCGGTCATCGCCGTGGCGGATTGGGCATGGCGATTGTTGGCGTTCGCCTAAGCTTGGTGATCGTCCGTCGATCGCTGCGGAATGCTCCGCCACAACTCAGCGCAGCACTTATTCGGTTTTGCCGCAAGAACTTGCCGCAAAAAAAACGGTGTGGTGCTGCACGAGTCAAACTTGCTATCTCTCGAAGCTTGTCGTCGTTGCCCTCTTTGTCACCGCCTCCTGAAGGATTCGTTTGATGCGACTCGATCCCACTCAAACTATCCCCGACCTGACGCCTAGTTATGCTCGCGATTCTCGTCGGTGCGTCATGATTGTGACCTGCCTTGCTGCGATGGCTCTTTGCCAATCTGGTTGTCTCGGGTTAGCGTCGCAGGTGATGCGGGTCGCTGGCATGAACCTGATTCCCGCCGAATACGAAGGGCTCAATAAGTCAACGGTTGCTGTCGTCACGTTGACCGACAGTAGCCAATACACAAACGATTCAGCCGCCCGTGATTTGAGCCGCCGCGTCGGAGCAGAATTAACAACCGAGGGCAAAGAGATCACGCTGGTTCGCGAAGACTTGGTGCAGCAATATCGCGACGTTCACGGTTACGAGTCCAATGACTTTGTCTCGCTTGGCAAGGAGGTCAAAGCCGACAAGGTGCTGGTGATCGAAATGACCGACTTGTCGCTACGTGATGGGTCGACTCTCTTTCAAGGCAGGGCCGACATTCACTTGCAGGTCGTTGACGTGGCATCCGGCACGTCAGTTTATACCCAAACGATTGATCAATACACGTTTCCAAAGTCGACCGGTCAGCATACCAGTGAAACCACGGAAAAGCGGTTCACTAAGCTGTACCTGAAAATGCTTTCCAAGGAGATCGGGCGTAAGTTCCGCGATTGGGATCCCACGGAAACCGTCGCCCAAGACGTATTGATCGCTAGTCAGTAAGCAAACTTGCTAAGCCTGGTGTTGCCGTGGGTTATTTGAAGCTGATTCCGCCAGGGGATCAGTCATGGCGACGTCTCGTTGGCGAGTCAGTTGTTAACCGTGGCCGGTTCAGCAACGGTGTTGACTACTGAGTCAAAACCTTTCGATACATGCTGATGGCCGCTGGTCCTACCAGCACCACAAAGATGCCGGGGAAGATGAAGATCACGAGCGGGAAAATCATCTTGACCGCCGTCTTTGCAGCCTTCTCTTCCGCAATCTGCCGACGCTTCGTTCGCATTGAGTCCGATTGCACTCGCAAGGCTTGGGCAACGGATGAGCCAAACTTGTCCGCTTGAATCAGGATCGACGCGAGTTGTTTCAGGTCATCGACACCGCTGCGAAAACCGAGTCCATGCAATACCTCGCTTCGTGGGCGGCCGAATTGCAATTGCTGATTAGCGATTCCGAACTCTTCTCCGATTTCTCGGTGGCTCTTCATCATCTCTTCGGCAACCTTGCGAAGTGCTTGATCCATCCCCAGACCGGCTTCTACGCAGACCACCATCAGGTCAAGAGCGTCAGGCAGTCCCAGGAATACTTTTTCCATTCGCTTGCTGGCCATGAAGCCAAGAATCACGCGAGGTAATCCGAAGCCTATGACGAAGCCGAACGCGATTTTTAGAATCAGCCCCATGCTTAGGCCGTCGGCAACCAATCCAAAGACACCGCCCAGGAACATGCAGGCTCCAGCCAAGACCAATTCCATGCTCTTGAAAATCACGGGAGCCGATTCACGGCGAAAGCCAGCGTTGATCAGCTTCTCGCGAATTTTTCCCATTTCCTCCGCGTTGCCGACAACCGTTTTTTCCAGCGGTTGGGTGGCTTTTTCGAGCACTGCTGCCAGGGCGTCTTTCTTTGCTTGCGACTTTTTGTTTTGATCGGAATTCGTTCCCTGATCACTCGGCCGTCCGCCGCGGCGAAGCATATCTAAGCGTGATTCGGCGCTGGGTTTGTCATCGCCACTGACGCGACCAAGAACCAACCATGCGGCACCGGTGACAGCGACGAAAATGACGATCGAAACAAGGGCAACTGGGGCGGAAAAAGATGCGAGGATCAGTGTCGTCGATAGCATTGACGTGGACATGATTGAAATTGCTGGCTAGTAAGTTTTGATTTGATCTGAAGGTGAATGGCGAGCAGACGGCGTCGTCGCCCGCAGCGTTTGGATTTAGACTTTGATTGTGATGATTTTCTTAATGACCAATGCACCGATGATTTGTGTGACCAATGCACCCGCCATCATGACTTTGCCGATTGGGTCAGTAAACAAAAGCACGACATAGTCGTAGTTCATTTTTAACATCACCAAAAACAATGTTGGTGGCATTGCCAACAACACGATTCCACTCATTCGGCCCTCGCCCGTGAGTGCTTGAATCTGACCTTGGATCGTGATGCGTTCACGAACCAAGTGACCGATCTTGTCTAGGATTTCTGAGAGGTCACCACCGGTTTGGCGTTGCAAAACAATCGCGGTTGCAAAGAATCGCAGATCCAAGTTGGGGATCCGCTTTGCCATGTCTTCAATGGCTTCTTCCAAAGGGATACCAAAGTTTTGTTCTTCAAAGCAGCGACCGAATTCGGTCGCCAAAGGCGCTTCCATTTCGCTTGCGACCAAGCCGAACCCAGCGTTTAGCGAGTGCCCCGCACGAAGGCTTCGGCTTAGCAATTCCAAAGCCTCTGGCATCTGCATGCTGAACTTGTGCAAGCGACGCTTTCGTTTGACAAGCAGCCAACCCACCGGTAGTCCCATCAATGCCAAGCCAAGGATCGGCCCAAGAAGAACTGGAACGGGGGTGATGACGCATGCGACAATACCCAGGCCAAAGAAAGCCAGGCATATCAAACCAAATTTGCCAGGCTTCATTTGGATGTCTGCCTGTTCCAAGTAATCACTCAACGCTGGCAGGTTTTCCAAAATCTGGCCAAACGGGCTGGAATCCTTTTCGTTGCCGAATCGTAAGTAAGACTCTTCTTTCTTCTGAGCCTCGGCGGCACTGCCGCGACGGCGCGAAGCCATCTGGGCGAGACGGTCCTCGGTCGCTGAAGCTTCCGCTGATGGCATCAAAACGTGGGCGGCAAAGGCAACAAAAGATGCGATCGCAAGGCCAATCACGAGGGCAAAGAGTAGTCCGGACATGAGTAGGTTTCAGGTTACAGGTTTCAGGGTTCAGAAAGAGGTGTTGCGACGCGGTTTGGAGCAAGGTTTTCCTGGCTCCTGAAACCTGTCGCCTGACACCTGCTTACGCTTGCATCATCACGCGTTCGCGGAAGGCGCTGGCGGGCAATCGAACGCCAGCAGATTCCAGTTTGTCCATGAACGAAGGACGTACGCCGGTGCACTCAAAGTGTCCGTAGGCTTTGCCTTCTTCGTCGATGCCCTTTTGGACGTAACGATAGATGTCTTGCAGGACCACGGTGTCTTGTTCCATGCCGACCACTTCTGTGATCGCCGTTACGCGTCGCGGTCCACCTTGCAAACGGTTCGCTTGGATCAATACATCCACCGCGCCGGAGACTTGTTGACGAATCGCTTTGACTGGCAATTCAAAGCCGCTCATCATCACAAGCGTTTCCAGTCGAGCAATCGCGTCGCGAGGCGTGTTTGCGTGAATCGTGGTCATTGACCCATCGTGACCCGTGTTCATCGCTTGCAGCATGTCCAACGTTTCACCGCCTCGGCATTCGCCGATGATGATTCGTTCAGGACGCATCCGCAAAGCATTCTTGACCAAGTCGGTCGCCGTGACGGCTCCGTTGCCTTCGATATTAGGCGGGCGAGTTTCTAAGCGAACAATGTGATCTTGTTGCAGCTGTAGTTCAGCCGCGTCTTCGATCGTTACAATTCGGTCTTCATGGCCGATGAACGATGACAGGGTGTTTAGCAAGGTCGTCTTACCAGAACCCGTACCACCGGCGATGATGCAGTTGAGGCGAGCCTTGATGCAACCTTCTAGCAGCATCACCATTTCAGGAGTGAACGCTTTGAAGTTCAGCAGGTTTTCCAGTCGCAATGGGTTCGAGCCAAAGCGACGAATCGAAACACAGGCACCGTCAAGGGCAAGCGGTGGGATGATCGCGTTGACTCGCGAACCATCCTCCAAACGAGCATCCACCATGGGCGACGTTTCGTCGACGCGTCGGCCAACCTTGGACACAATGCGGTCAATGATTTGCAGCAAGTGCTTGTTGTCACGAAATTCGACCTCGGACTTCTGCATCTGGCCGCCTTTTTCGACGTAGATGTTCTTGGGTCCATTGATCAGAATATCGCTGATGGATTCATCTTTAAGGATCAATTCCAAAGGCCCCAGTCCAAGCACTTCGTCGATCACCTCGTCGACGATTCGCTCGCGTTCTTGGCGGTTCAACAGCGTGTCCTCGGCATCGCAAAGATGCTCGACAACCATCCGGATTTCACGCTTCAGCGTGTCCCCTTTTAGGTCGCCTACGCGAGACAAATCAAGCTTATCAACTAGCTTGCCGTGGATTCGGCGTTTGATATTCTCGAATTCTTGTTGACGACCTGCTTCTTGCGTAGCTGAATTTCCAATGCGCATCTCTGTTGTTCCCTGTGACAAAATATCGCTAGTTCCCGTGCTTTGATCCGAGTCCCCAAAACTCACGTGCGGGAGGACTCAGATGCCGGGTCGTAACGACTTTGGCGATGGAAACGGCTCCGTAGAGCGATTCGGTTGCAACAGACTGCAACGACCCACGCAAACATAGACCACAAAGTTTGCCCAGGCCGGAGAAATAAGCTTTTAGCTTGCACCATTTCGCTGTTAGCCAAAAAAAGAAGCGGCCGAGGTTTTCACCCCGACCGCTTCAAGTGCTCACAAAAAGCTAATCGCTAATCGCTAATCCCTGTTCGCTAAAAGCTTTCTTCCTCACCAAGGGCCGCGTACGTAATAGATGCCGAACTGATCGGTGTGGCTGGGCCAACGCGGCGTGTGGCGAAAGTTTCCGGTTGCTGCGGCGCCCGGCGAATTTGCGCTGCGACCGAATTGATGGTGAATCGAATGCATCGTGTTTTGGCTAACACCCCAGGAATAGGTCTGTCGCATGTGAGCGGTTGGTGGTACGACCAACGCCATCGGCTGACCATATTGCTGTTGGTAGTAACCCCCATGCCACGGGCGATCCATCGCGAAGTTGTGCGACCATACCTGGGTCATCGCGTAAGGATCGCTAGCGTTGGCTTCTTTCTGCGACAGTGACGTGAACGAGACCGCCATCAAGCCGGCGATGAGCAGAGTTCGAGCGATCATATTCGTTTCCAATGAAGTTGGTGAGGTGTTTTGGAACGGGCCTAGCGGTCTGTCAAAGCTAGAAATTCGGGTTGGCAGTAGTGGATCTTGTTAAAGATCCTCGTGCTTCAGGATCTTTAACAAGATCCACTACCCCAAAACGCGAGCCTGACGCGGTACTAGCGAGGAATCCGCAACTTGTTCCAGTAAATGTTACTGATCGCTTGGCGAACAGGCGGGCTGTAATACAACGCTCTGGTGCGATTCATGCCACGACCGTTGTCATAATACTTGTGGAACCGATTCTTATGCCAGTAAAGGTACTCTTCTGGATAAAAAGGTTGGTAGGTGTTGTAGGTGTGACCAACGCGTGCGGGTACAGGAAGCGGCGACACGTACATTTGGGCGTTGGACGTATTTTGATTGCCTTGCGTGTAGTAGTTGTAGAACAAATCAGGCTGGCCATACGAACGCCCGATCCCGCCTGCACCGTCACCGACAATACCGCCATCAACAATTTCGCCGTCCGAGACTGGGATATCGCCAGCATAAGAAGATCCAGCTGCTGGATCGACAACGGTGTCGCTGACGACCTGCTGTCCGACAATGAATTCGCCATGTCCAAGATGCTGACCTTGGGCAGTTGCCGCAGCGAATGCCAAGACAAGTGCCGCGGCGACCATCGTTGGTCGGTGCAGCATTCGCTGCGAGTTAAGTTGCTGTGAGTTAGGTTGCTGCGAGTTAGGTTGCTGTGAGGCAATTCGATGCGTTGTGGTTCGATTCGTCATGGCCGGTTCCTCCGTGAACCTTCAATCGTCGGCAATTTAAGAACACGGCCTACTGCTGGTGGCAAACGATCCTTCGGATTCCGCGCAGGCTTGGTGCATATCAGCGAATTCGGCCGCATCGTTGTCTTAGGATCAATTTTCACCACCCCGCCAACCGCCTTGCCGTAATGTGCAGTTCCATCACTTCGGGTTCGACCGCTATAACCCGCCACCGTGCCGTGAAGCCAACGGGTTAACCCAGTTGTCACGATCGTCGCAATCGGCGTAGATTGACGCGAAGCGGTTAGCCTGACTGGTAATCAGGCTCGCCGAGTGGCCGAGCGGCGCTAGCCCCCGGTTTTTCATAATGCGTTTTGGTGCGGTCTCCGGGCGGCATGCTCCGTTTCGTTAAGTTTCCGATCGCAAATGACCGCTGCCCTAGACGACCGTTGCGCATCAGGCACGCGGTTTGACAACAGAACGACCCACCAACGATTCAAGGATTGCACCAGCAGTGGCTAAACGGCGAACGAAGAAAAGCAAAGCGGATCGGGATGCGAAATCAGGCTCTCTGTTTGAAACCATCGGTGCGTCGCTGATTGGTGTCCCGCTTCGTCAAGCGGCTCAGGAAAAATACCTGAACTATTCGTTGTCGGTCATCACCAGTCGCGCGCTGCCCGATGTTCGCGATGGACTAAAACCGGTTCAGCGACGGATTCTGTACACGATGAGCCAGCAAGGTTTATCGGCAACGGCCAAGCATCGTAAGTGTGCCAAGGTTGTTGGGGATGTGATGGGTAACTACCACCCCCACGGTGACAGTTCGATCTA
>CAYVAN010000157.1:2135-10638 GCA_964449225.1 uncultured Rhodopirellula sp. | reverse complement strand
CGGCTGTTCATTGAACATGGCCTAACTTCTTAGCTGACTTGACGCCCTTCCTAAACAGATCAACCAATCAATTTCTCTGGATTCGTGTGCGTCAGACGCATTGAAAATAAAAAACATGAAACATGTATATCCTGTGCATTGGTTTTGGAACAACGATGGTGACCAGCACACTTACTTCATCGTGGCTAATTCCGTGGAGGAAGCTGAGGAAATTGCATTCGAATGCATTGCTGCTAACCTGCCGTGCTCTGACGGGCCGCCTTTACCATCAAGCCGGGGCCGAGAGGTTGCACGAGTCCATGTTCGAGATAGCTGGGCGCAGCCAACCCACACCGAAAAAACAGGACTGATTGGCAGTGGTTCCCCAATACTCTTAGCAAAAGCACTGGCCTTGTACGTTGAAAGACACGGGCTTTCCTAGCTTCTATTGGCTCGCCGTGAGACCGTTGCCTCACTTAGTGAACACCCCATTGATTCGTCTAGGGTTCAAAAATAATCGGTATTCTCGTGCTGGAGAAGTTGGTAGAGCTTTGAAGAAGTCAGCCACGGTCACCAGTTGCCGGTATTGTCCGTTCACCAGAGCTTGTCGCCAGTAATTTCTGCCACTTCCTCTTGGGTTATTTGGCCTTCTCTGCCATCTGTGTTCCTCCGTTCCTTCAGCAAGGTCGCAACCCTGTAGATGATTTGTTTTGCCTCTTTTCCTCCGAGGAAGGAAACGGTCTTCTCGATGTCCGTTTCGAACGCATTCGGTCTCTCTCGGGATTCCAGTCGCTTGTGCTGCTGCTTGTCACCTTCTAACGGATCAACCAAATAATCGAATATCCGATCCTCAGTGCCGAAGACAATCCGCTCAGCAGCGGCACCAGCGGCGTAGAACAGCTGATACTTTGCCCATTGCTTCTGATCGCAGTTATCGTTTGGATCGTGAATTGGTTCGACTTCGCCCTTTGTGCCCTCACCTCTTGTGATTTTTTCCAGCGGTATATCTAGCTTGATGGCAACGATTGCATGACCAGCTTCGTGGCAACAGATTCTCCAGTCATCATGACAGCCGATCAAAATGTCAAACGCCTTCCTTAGCCCCTGTTCTCCGTCCTCTTGAATCTGACTAAAGGCGTCATTGGCAATCCCGCACGCTTTGAACCAGCAATCCAAGTCCATGTTGGCGGCAGCACTTGAGAAATCACCGTGTTGCTTTACTTCGGTCAACATTTCACGAATCAGCCTACCGGACAGTACACGTTCACACGCTTCCATCATCGCTCTCAACGACTCTGGATCGGCGAGTCGATGATCCTCGCCGACTTCGATGAGTGTTTCAGATGGTAGGCCACTGTTGGCCAAAATTTCTTCAGAGTCAGTGAACGGGATCACATCATCTTGGCGTGAATGCAGGATCACCGAGTTCGGATTGACGGTCGTGGTCGTCCCCCACTTCTTCGATGCTGGACACAGGAGAACGAGAGGCGTGTCTCCGCTCTTGATGTTCATGGCGACTGCACCACCACGGGAAGAACCAACGACTACGTCAGGCTGGTGCTGATCGTATTCGGATTGTGCTGTGCGAACTGCGAGATCGAAGTCGTCATCGTCGAGTGCAGGATTGATGACTTCGTGCCCAGCATCTTTCAGGTAGGTCGGTTTGACGCCGCCAACAACGCTTTTCCAGCCGTGAAGGAATAGGATTCTCATGCCTTAGTTCATCTCATTGGCTTTTCGTGCGTTTCTTTGAAGCTCTGGGAGCGACCAGCCCACATGCAAGAAGGCTTAGCACGTCGTCTTCCTTGATTCGCTTCTCGTCTCCCTGAACAAACAAGGTCGCTCCAAGTCTTGCCCTCGTAACTGCATTGTAAAGCAGCTTGCGTTTTTGCAGCGATTCCGACGGCACATTGAAAGGCCACAAAATGAACGCATAGTCGAACTCCCGGTTCTTTGCTCCGTGAACAGTCATCGCCAGTCGAGCAGATAGCCTTTCAGTCTTGAATGCACTAATCGAATGAGCCGCAAGCTCTATAAGTTGTCGGAAGTCATGCTTCAACATCGACTCCGCACCTCGAAGGGAAACGAGGCGACATGCACGACTGGCAGCGAGTCGAAGGATCGGGTTCGAGCTGTTCCCCAATTCTTGCAGCTTGACGTGAGTGATTTGGTCGGAACCACCAACTAATTCATCCGCCAAAGACTGAGCCTCTACACACTTATCCTTATCGCTGTCCTCCCACACAAACGGCATTGGTCCTAGCTTCTTCTTCCTACCAAGTTCCTTTTCCAATGACCCTAGGGTTCCCTTCACCCATGGGGAAACCCCCGGTCCAGCAGGAGCGATCAGGACACGGGATTTAGCACCGTTCAGCTTGCCCCAGGCAATTCGTGCGAAGATTTCCCATGCAACAAGACCAGAACCAGGAAGAGGGATCACATCGATGCTTGATGTGGCTGCAACATTGTTTCGTATCGCAATCGCTGCATCGAGGAGTGCATGACTGTCGGTTCGGTGGCTCCCTGTGAGCTCGACGATCGTTGAACTTGACGAATGAATCCATCTGACCGCAGGTGACTCATCAGCCGTGTGAAAGCACTGGAAGTCATCTGCTCCAACAAGCATCACACTGGACTGAGACAATGACTGGACGATTCGCAACAAATCATCGTGGCAATCCTGAAACTCATCTATGAGCACAACAGGATAAGCTGCTGCGACAGCTTGCCTAATTTCTTCTACCTCAAGCAGAGAAACTGCCGCAGCACGAATCGTAGTAAAGTCGGCTCTCCAGAAGTGATCATCCTCCTGCCAATCGCCGCTTCCCTGAGCAATTCCGATTGGCTTCTCTCTATCCAAGAATTTTCTGTAACGGTTTACCATTCGCAAACAGAATGAATCAATCGTTTCGCAAAGCACTGGAATGCCGTTACCAACTCGCTTGCCAAGCTTGGCGGCAAGTCGCCTTCGTGAACCGTGCATAAATGTGATGGCGAGTACACTTTGGTACTCCTGGAACTCTCTGCTAGAACAGAGTTCAGTCAGTTTAGCATTCAGAGCATACGTCTTACCTGATCCGGCTGGGCCAATGAATGCGTAGATCGAAGTCATCCCGATGCCTCCGAAGCCTGCCATCTCCAAATGCGTGTTGAGTCAATGCCGTCAGTTGCATCTTCAACCCAGCAATTCTGAGTCGTTTCGCCGTTGATGGCGACATCCGAGAGACCGTCACAAAAACGGCAAAGACGATCTTTGCTTTCTTGATTGGTGCTGATGTACGCCAGAATCTCCTCGTGGACCTTCCAAAATGTCTTAAACTTCGTCAACGCTGCAAATAACGACGAGTCATCATTGACCTCAACTTCTGGAAGCAGTGCATTGATCGCTTGCCAGTCCTCGTCGGATGCCCCCGCAAGAAGCCAGCAAACCAAATGCTCAAGCATCGAGCCCTCCTCAAGTTGCAACAGCACGGGCGGAGGCGAAGTGCTTGCGAGGAGTTTCCGTCGATATGTATTGCCTGCTTCGTCTCCATCGACAATCGGAACAACCCTTGGGACAAGCGGATGGAACTTTTCACAGATTTGGACGACGTGCGAATCTGTGGTCGGGATGATTCCCAGCGACTCGTTCTTCGGTGCAGCCTCCCACCCGCCAAGCGTGATTCGCAGACGCATCATTGACCGGAACCACTGAAAATCAGTCTTTCCCTCTGGCACAAGAACACAGTCATGCATCAAAGCTTCGCAGATCGCTGCACGATGAAGCGTGTACAGTTGCATCAGTGCATTCTTGTCCGGGATGACGTCATCGTGTGCGACCAGCGGAATAGCTTTCATCTGGCCGTCGATGTTCCGAACGATCAACACATCTTTTGGTCGATAATATGCAGCGATCTCTGGAGAGTGAGTTGTCGTAACGGACTGGTTGCTCGTGCCGCAAATTCTTGCGACGAGGCGACTATGGTGGCCCGGATGCAAATGAAGCTCCGGCTCCTCAGCAGCAAGAATGAAGTTTTGGTTGTCACTACTGCGTGAGCGTCCAAACTCGAAAAGCAGAAGCAGAGTTTGCAGAGAAATAACCCCTGAACCGTGCCTGCTGAGTGGCAGCACAGTGTCCGCCTTTCCGGGAAGGTGAGGCGTCATCGCTTGTAAGATGCCTTCGATGTCGCCACTCGTCGGCCTGAATTGCAGCCCAGCAGAACCAGCGCCAATGAATCCATCAATTTCCTGATTCAGTCGATTCACGAAGTCTGCAATCTCGGGATCGTCTTCCAGCTTGTTATCGGGATTGCGCAAAGCATTTCTTAGACCGATTACCGAAGCAGAAGGAATCGCATTTTGAAACCGCAGTACACGCCGGAATAGCTCCGAAGCGAAAGATACGATTCGATCCCATGTCCGTTGTGATGGAAGGAGAAAAAAACCAATCTGCTTTAGATGCCGTGGCCTTACTTTGTGGACCTTATTTTCAAACGGATCGCCGTCGCCATCCAAGAAGTATCGAATCGTTTCGACTTCAAGCTCTTCTTCGTCAAACCGTGCAACGAATGCAATCTGCGCACAAAGTCGTCCGTCGTCTGGTCGTTCACCACTAGTGACTTCCTTGCCATTCCACCACATGTGGACAGCACCGTCTTCCGTATTGAACCAGTCAAACTGCTCTCCAAGTTCATCTGGCTCGAAGCCTGTAATCGTTGCGACAATCGTGATTCGTGAAGCTGCTTCTGGAAGGCCACCAAAAAAATCGTAGTCGCCTAGCTGACGCACGAGACGATCACGACCGAGCACGAGCCCAATCGCATCGACGATTGACGACTTTCCAACATTGTTCGTCCCAAGCAAGACGCAATGTTCGCCCAAGACAATTTCGGCGCTTTTGATACCTCGAAAATTTTGAATGGAAAGATGGCAAACGTACATTCCAACGCCCCGTCAGATCACCAAGCATGCGAACCGGCATTTCCCGAACCGATTTAATGCGGAGCAACGTGCCCCGCCTGATTGGCAATTCTAACGGGCTTTGGTAAGGTTGGCCAAGCACAGGCATAGCCCTTTCGTGGCAGGTGGAGACCGCTCGTGGACAAGCTAAAAGACTTTTTACGCATCTCGGAAGCTGCGGAGTATCTCGGCGTTTCGCCGAACACGCTTCGCAACTGGGAAAACGCTGGCAAGATCGCTGCGCATCGACATCCGGTGAACGGATATCGGTTGTTCAAGCAAAAAGAACTGGATGATTTGCTGAGACCCGTTCAGTCAAGTGATCCGCTGGAACCGGAAGAAGAACCGAACGACACAGACAGCACTTCCTCAAAGAAACCTCGGTAAAGGGGCACGCCGAAGTCGATGGAAACACCTCGCTGGAACATTATCACTCCTTCGCAGTACGAGCACGAACGGCGTGCGCTCGACTTTGTTCGTGCGGGCTTGCCGAATCATGATCCGTATCGTGCTTGGTCGAACTTTGAGTTCGTTACCAACGATGGCGCTATCTATGAAGTGGACCTGCTGGTTTTGACCAAGCAAGGATTCTTTCTGGTCGAAATCAAAAGCTGGCCGGGACGAGTTCGTGGTGATACGGGAACTTGGACTCGCACCACGCCGGGTGGCCGAGTGATCTCCGACGACAACCCAGTGCTGCTGGCCAACCGCAAGGCCAAGGCATTGTCGTCGTTGCTGAAAGCTCAGTCCTCGACCAAGAAGGTCAGGGTTCCGTGGTTGGATGCGATTGTTTTCCTGTCTGCCGATGACCTGAAATGCGATCTGACCGGCCCGGCAGCCAACCGTGTTTTCCTGAAAGATCGAAAAGCATCGGAATCCCAGAGAGAACGCAAGGGGATTCTGGCGGCGTTGATGCGGCGGGAAGGCCAAGGGATCGACCCGGATCTTCGCAGCACCATCGACACCAAGGTCGCTCGTGCATTGGCCAAGGCGATTGATGATTCGGGAATCCGACCGTCACAGAAGTCACGTCGGATCGGTGACTTTGTGTTGGGCGAACTGATTGCCGATGGCCCAGGCTATCAAGATCGCATCGCTGAACATGTTTCGGTGAAGAACGATTTCCGACGAGTCCGTCTCTACACCGTGGCGGCGGCTGATTCGGAAGAAGATCGGCAGCGGCGGAAGCGAGCGGCGATTCGTGAATACGAAATCATTCGTTCGCTAAATCATCCGGGCGTATTGCCCGTCACCGATTACAAGGAGCACGAACTTGGCCCAGCGTTGTTGTTTCGCTATGCCGATCCGCACTCGATACGTCTCGACCACTACCTTGCCACGCAGTGTCACAGCCTAACCACCTCGCAGCGGTTGAAATTCCTGCGTGACATTGCTGATGTCGTTCGGTACGCCCACCGGAAACGAGTCATTCACCGTTCGTTGTCGCCCTACAGCGTCTTGGTGATGAAGGATGATGGCGGACGAACCGAGGCCGAGAAACAGCTTCCGCCGGGAACCATGGCCGTCAACGAATCGTCGGTCTTCGATGATCCTTCGCAACTTTACCTGCAAGTCTACAACTGGCAGGTCGGTGCGAGGCTGCAAACCAGCGTCACGGCTCAGGTGACTGAAGTGGAAGATCTGGTTGAGTCGCAAGCGTTGGTCTACATGTCGCCCGAAGCGGTTGTCGATCCACGGCGAGTGTCGGAAGCGTCCGACATCTTTTCTTTGGGAGCGATTGCCTATCACTTGTTCACTTCTCGTCCACCAGCGGGAAGCTTGAGCGAACTGACGCAAATCCTGCGTGATCGCAAAGGGCTGAGTGTGTCATCGGTGATTGACGGTGCCGGTGCGAAGCTGGAAGAGTTCATTCAGTGGAGCACGCATCCCGATGCATTGACTCGTATCGGCAACGTCGAAGACTTCTTGTCGATGCTCGACGAAGTGGAAGACGAACTGACAGCGCCCGATCAATCGGCCATTGTTGATCCGCTGTTGGCACAACGTGGCGACCGTTTGGATCAAGGCTTCACGGTCAAGAGTGTTCTAGGACAAGGTGCGACTGCCCGAGCGTTATTGGTCACGAAGGATGACGAAGAGTTCGTTCTCAAAGTGGCACTCGCCGAGGACGACAACCTGCGATTGGTAGCCGAAGGCGAAGCTTTGAAGAAGATTCAGAGTGAGTTCGTCATTAAAATCTTCGACACCATCGAAATTGCCGGAAAGACGATCCTTGTTCTGCAAGTCGCTGGCGAAGAGTCGCTGGCAAAGCATCTGCGGAAATACGGGCTCTCCTTGGATTTGCTGGCTCGATATGGCGGACACCTCTTGTCTGCTCTTGAGTCGCTAGAACGCCATGGTGTCGTTCACCGAGACATCAAGCCCGACAACATCGGCATTCATTCGATCAACAAACAGCAGAACCAATTGATTCTGTATGACTTCTCGTTGACCAGCGCACCGCTCGATAATCTGCGAATCGGGACAACGGGTTACACCGATCCGTTTTTGAAGAACCGCAAGTCCGGCAAATGGGACTTGGCGGCGGAGCGCTATTCGGCTGGCGTGACGTTGTATGAAATGACGTTGGGGCACGATCAACTGCCCAAGTGGGGCGAGGAAGACATCGCCAATCCAGCCGACACCCAAGACGAACTCGTGTTGGATGTGGAAAAGTTCAAACCAAGTGTTCGTGAAGGACTCACTAAATTCTTCACCAAGGCCCTGAATCGTCACCCCGAGAAGCGATTTGACAACGCCAAAGAGATGCGGTTTGCTTGGGAAAAGGTCTTCATGGAGGCCGATGACCAGACCGTCATCACACCCAGTGGCGAAAAAGTCACGACCACGATTCCTCTGGCGGAAGCGGAACTCGACACGCTGGTTGCCGCACTCGATCTATCGGCTCGTGCTCGGGACGCCTTAGACAGTTTGAACATCGCCACGGTCAAAGACTTGTTGATGTATCCCGTCAACGACATTCGGATCATGCCGGGTGTGGGCGATCAGTACCGTCGTGAAATTGTCGGATTCATTTCTGAACTGCGTGAACTGTTTCCCGATGTCACCGCCAAGAAGACATCGACCACCGAAGACGACCAGAACCCCAGCCTTGAACGATTGCACAAGCGAGTCGTGGGAACTCGCAACGCCAAAAAGGAAATAGACTGGAACATTCGCCAAGCATTACTGGAGGTTCCCCTTTCTAACCTCATCCTTCACCCTTCAAACTTCCAGTGGCCCAGCCAGGCGGACGTGGCCGACGCACTGAACGAGACTCGTGCCAAGGTCGGTCAGGCGTTGGCGGCGGATCAAAAGCGTTGGGCCAAAGACTCTTTCCTGACTGCGCTGCGTCACGAATTGTTCGAGCAGATTCAGCGATTGGGTGGTGTTGTCACCAGGAGCGAGCTTGTCGATTTAACAATCTCGCTACGGCCCGCTTCCGAAACGATTGACACCAACCAACAGCAACGGCTGGCATCGGCGATTGCTCGTGCGGCGGTGGAGACGGAAGGCTCATTGTCGGAGCCTCGTTTTGAGTTGCGGCGACTTACTGGCAAAACAGTGGTGGCCTGCACCAATGACT
>CAYVAN010000157.1:0-2125 GCA_964449225.1 uncultured Rhodopirellula sp. | reverse complement strand
ATACCGGAGGGCTTGCGCCCTTCCGCTAGCGTCGTTATCACCTGCACACAAGACTTGGCCCTTTACGCAGAGAAACTAGGCGAGGTTGCCGACCGGATCGCCGAGGCCGACCCGCTGTTGCCTCGATTGCGAGTGTTTCAGGAGTTGTACGACGTAACGCAACCACCCCCTGTTCCCGGTTGCCAACCGTTCAGCAACGAACGGTTGATCAAGCTTGCCGCAGCGATGAGCAACACAGCAGCGGTGTCGTCACGACAGGAACTCTATCCTCAAAACATGAACCCGGAACGATCCCTCAAGTTGGGTATTGGGGCGCTCAGTGGTTTGGGGCTAGGAGAGAAGAACGAAGGCTTCACGATTTGGCAGGTACACAATCGAGTCAGCAGTCGTTACCCGGAAGCGATGGCATTGCCGAGCGATCCGAAAGAACTGGAGTTGATGCTTCAGAAAGTCGGCATCGACGTGCGATGGGAATCCGACGCCGAAGTCTTTCGTCGTCGTGAATCCCGAATACTGGCCACGTCGGGATCATCCATCGGCAGCCGCCGAGACACAGCAACGTCCACCCGTCACGTCGATTCAACATCGCCCGAGAATGCTCAAGCAAGGCAAGATGAAGATCGGCTGCAACATGCGTATCGGGACGGTGGATTTTTGGTGCTGACCGTCAGGCCCAGCAAAATGCGGGACTGTGAGCGAGAGTTGTTGCATCGGTTCCCTGAACTGGAGCGAGTCTCGTTTGACGATCTGTTGTTCGAGCAACTACGAGCCAAGTCCGAGGAATACGAATTCCCGTGGAGCGACTTGTACGAAGCCGATTCCGAAAGCACTGGCAGCGATGATTGGGCGAACCTGCTGCATCTGATGAGCGAAGTCGCTCCAACCATTGAGGACGAATTGATGAACAGCGAGCATCCTGTGCTGTTGGTCCATCCCGGCCTGATCGCTCGCTACCAGATGATGTCGGTGTTGCAAACGCTGCGAGATCGAGTGGGTCACGATGCCAAATGCCCCACGGTTTGGGTGTTGATCGCAACCGACAGCCAGAACGAGATGCCGTACTTGGATGGTGTTCAGATTCCGTTGATCAGTAAAGGTCAGCGAGCCGCCGTGTCGGAATACTGGATCGACAATCTGCATCGAGGCCGCACCAAAGAAGTTATTGCCGAAAAGACAACAGGAAGTGGTTCGTAGACATGATTGACATTAAGACATTGCTTCCCGAGTTGAAAAAGCTGGTTACGGAATTGTCCGAAGACCTGTTGGCTCGCAGTACAGCCAGCGCTGAGATTGACACCGGTTTACGGGATGCTTATGAACAAATTGAAAAAGGTGGCCGCACTTCGCAGGCATTTGAAGTTTGGCGAGAAGACTATCTCGATCAGGTCGCCGTGGCGTGGGTGCTGGGCTGCGTGTTCGTGCGGTTCATGGAAGACAACCATCTCATCGACGAATGCTGGTTGGCCGGTGAAGTCGACCGACGCAAACAGGCCGAAGATTCGCACGAGCTTTACTTCCGTGAGTATCCTCGTGAATCGGATCGTGAATACTTCGAGCATGTTTTCCACGAAGTCGGCAAGATCCCGGCTTGTCAGGATTTATTCGCAGAAGGCAAGACCCCGCTGTGGGCGGTAGGGCCGAGCGGTGATGCGGCGATGAAGTTGCTTGCGTTCTGGCGAGAGATCGACACCGATACTGGTCAACTAAAACGCACCTTCGATGTTGAAGATGGCGACACTCGATTCTTGGGGGACTTGTACCAAAACCTTTCCGAACGTGCTCGGAAGAAATATGCCCTGCTGCAAACACCCGTTTTTGTGGAAGCGTTCATTCTGGATCGCACGCTTGATCCAGCTATTGTTGAGTTCGGTCTCGACGAAGTGCGAATGATTGATCCGACATGCGGCTCAGGACACTTTTTACTAGGTGGTTTCTCTCGTCTGTTTGGCCTGTGGATTAAGCAAGAAGACAACGACATCGTAGCTGCTCAGAAAGCGCTCGACGGTGTTTGGGGCTGTGACGTAAATCCGTTTGCTGTGGCAGTTGCCCGGTTTCGGTTGATTGTGGCTGCGCTACGGGTATGCGGCATACAGAACCTGAAGAAAGCACCCGCATGGAGCATTCA
>CAYVAN010000156.1:0-10928 GCA_964449225.1 uncultured Rhodopirellula sp. | reverse complement strand
TCATCTCAATCTACAGCAGAAGCCATTGCAACGAAGGAAATTAATTGCCCTCTTTGCGGTGGCGATCAGTATCGGAAAATACTCGATACAAGAGATTTCGTTTACGGCATTGGTCAACAATTTACCTTTGTGCGATGCGACTCGTGCAAGCATTACTATTTGAATCCCAGGCCTGCGGACAAATTTCTAACCGACTGTTATCCCAAGACCTACGTGCCCCACCAAGGATTCGACCTCCAGCGAAAAGTTACCGCATCGGACGCGTTATCACCACCAGTTCAATCGTTACCGAAATCAACCTTGCGACGGGCTTTTGGGCACATCCCAATGCTACGTAAGTTTTTGTATTGGTTGGGACAACAGCGCGGCACTGTGATGCCAGCTTTGCCAAAGCTCGCCGATCAATCAAGCTCGGAATCTTCTCATGCGATTGAATGCAGGCTCCTTGAAATAGGTTGTGCCCATGGAGGTTTCTTAGTTCAGGCAGAAGCGGCGGGGTGGCTGGTCGATGGGTTAGAGCCCAACATCGACGCCGCGACCCAAGCTAGGTCACGTGGTTTCAACGTTCAAACAACAACACTTTCGAACGCAAAATTTGTTACTGAAAGCAGGGATGCGGTAGTTGCATGGATGGTCCTAGAACACGTCCCCGATCCAGACTTCTTTTGTACTGAGGCATTTAGGATCCTCAAGCGAGGCGGGCTGTTTTGCTTCAGCATCCCAAATGCAAGTGCGCCCGAGCGATGGCTATTCGGCAAATACTGGCTCGGTTACGACGCTCCTCGGCATCTACAGATTTTCACAGTGTCTCGAATTCAGCAGTTGCTTGCTGAATCCGGATTTACGGATGTGAAGATCATTCACCAAGCAAGTTTGCGTTATTGGTGGGGAAGCGTTGCGGCCTGGGCAATGGACCGTTTTCCCGACGCGGATTGGCCAGAGCGTTGGATGGCTAGCTTTGTCGGTGAACCGAGCGGACTAGCCAGAATTATGCTATTGGTTCCCGAAAAAATGATCTCGTTGTTTCGATTTTCGGGTCGAATCACGGTGACGGCAAGGAAACCGAACTAAGCTTCGCGGGCGAAGCGAGGCATCCATCGAAGACGGAATCCTGCTTCGGTTGCATCGGTGCCGTTGCCGAAGTTTTGTGGAGCTTTCAATTCTGGCGCCGGTAGTTCTTCGGCGTCTTCGCTGTCAAAAATGTCGGCTGGTTCTTCGGTAGGACCGATTTCGATCTTTTGCATTCGCGTGCTTGGCACGTCGCTGAGTGTTTCTGGACCCTGCAATACCGAATCGCCCAGCGTGTCCATCGGTTGAGCCACGGTGGGTGCCGGTGTGTAGCCGCTTTGGTAGGGAACGGAAACCGCTGGCGACGGACTGATGACGGTCGAGCTGATCGGTGGCGAGAACGACGAATAGCCGCTGGTGATCGCCGGGCTAAACGGGTCGTAATAAGACAATGGAGTCCGTTGGACGACTTGCCGGGGCACCATGATCGTTTCGTTGTAGGGCACGTAGACCTGCTTCGTCACAGGCTTGCGGACGGTTTGCACGACCGCTTCCTGTTCATAGTACGAAACCTGCACGGGCTTCTTCATGGTTTCATAAACCATTCGTGTTTGTTGAACGGGAACCTTACGCACCTTTTCTTCAGTAACCCAACGCTGTTTCTGGACAGGTACTTTGCGGGTCAACGTTTGCGTTACTGGCTTGGTGACGACGTAGGGAACCTTGCGAACCTGAGTGGTGGCAACCATGCGAGTTGTTTGAACAGGAATCTGTTGATTGACCATTTCGGTCTGCATGCGAGTCGTCTGGACAGGAATTTGTCGATCGACGTAATCGGTCTGTATCCGTTGCACTTGAACGGGAACTTGCACAGCCTGAGTTTGTGGAACGTACTGCGTCTGAGCAACTTGTTGGGTGATGTAGTTGGGACGGTATGCATACTGCGTTTGAACGGTCGGTGCAGTGATCGTTGGCGTTACCGCGTAGGAACCACGAACGCGTGCGAACAATCCAAATGGTCCAGGCGTTGCATGAGTACGCGGAATGTACTGCGTTCCGTATTGAACTTGACCGGGAATCACCGTTTGCTGAGCAACGTAACCTCCAGCATCGACTGTTTGATTTCGCAGGGTAGTGACGGGACGAAGCGATGTGTACTGCTGAGTTTGCATCAACGTTTCGGTCACTGGTCGCTGAACAGCGTAACGCTGATTGTAATACTGCGTTTCTGTAACAGGTCGTTGAACGGCATACTGTTGGTTGTAGTACTGAGTTTCAACGACTGGCTTGTACGTGGTGTATTGCTCTTCGCGCTCCGCGGTCTCATTCACGTAAGTTGTTTGCTGAACGGTTTCGTCGCGGTAGGATGTTTCAACAACAGGCTTCCAAACGGTGAAACGCTCCTCGCGGTACGACGTTTCGACAACGGGGCGAGCAACCTTATACTCACGTTCTTCGGTGCGAGTTCGCAGAACTGGGCGAAAACTGGTGACTTGCTCATCAACGTATTCGGTCTGCGTGCTCAATCGCATTCGCTGAACCACTTGCGGTTCCATGACCGTTTCGCATTCCATGCGGTAAGCAGGCTCAAAGCAACAACCTTCCTGTGCAAGCAAATTCCCGCTAAATCCGACACCGATTGCTGTCGTGCTGATCGCGATGATGGACGCTTGATGGAGATTCGATTTTAAGTTGATAAGCGATATCATGTTCAACAAGTTTTCTTGAGGAGGCAGTGATGGCAGTAATCCGTCAGGATCGCTACCACCCTTGTGATCCGGACGACCCGCAACAGACCGCGCATACCGGATGGCCGCAGCTAATGCGTAGACCACACTAAAGGGTACGCAAGCCTTTAAAGAAATGTAAGGAAAAGGGGTGAAAAATGCACAAATTTGGCACCCCTCAGCCCGCAAAACTCACCATTTTACCTGATCTGCTTATCTGATAATGTCAAAGCAGCGTGGCGACACGTCAATCAGGATTTTCGCACGAACGCGGGACACTCTGCCCAACTGTCGACACGAAATCGTTGAGCCAGCTTTTTCAGAGCAAGAGAAAAGAAAAGCCAGCCATAACGGCAGTTTGGACCGCAGTTGAACGCAAATCATCTGGTCGGCAGTCCAGGCCGCGTAGCACGGGCTCCAAGCGTTCTTCGCCACACCGGCAATCACGCGTCGCGCGGACGGGACAGTGTGGGTCTTGCTTTGAAATTTTGCAGGGAAGCAACGCCACCGAACGAATGAAATGCGTTGCGGAAAACAGATTGCTCCAGCAGCCCTGGCCGTTTCCACAGACTTCTAAGTTCTCTTGTTGAAAGTACAGAGGGCGATGAGAGAAACAGATGGTGCGACGCTGATAAAGAGGGATGGATGCTCCGCTATCACCAATCAAGACGCCATCGAAATCGTTGCGATTGACCGGTGAAGCTGCATCTGCGGGGCCTTCAGAAATTCCATTGGGGTGACTTACACGCACTTGTTGGATCGGCTTGTGCAGTTTGGCCAACGCAGATGCAATGGCTGCTTTTTTTGATTTCGCAATATCCAAAGCTTCGTCTTCGTCGTCTATTTCTTCTTCAGCGTCATTTTCTTCCGTGTCCAGTTCTTCGCCGTCGTCATCATCAAGATCCATTTGTGAATCAATCGACACATCGTCGGGCCTTTGTTGACCAAGCAGATCTCGTAAGGAGAGCTCTTGATCGTCCAAAGTCTCTGAGCCAGATTCGGCTTGGAATAACGCGACGACGGAGCCGCTAGGATTCGTTGCTTGCGCCTTGGGGCAAATGGCAAAGCCAGAACAGACGGCGATGAACATCATCAACGTGCCAGCGAGGGTGGTTGAATCACCTTCTGTTAAGCTATTTCGCATCGTAGGTCACACCTGGCAAGAATCGGTATTTAGGACTGCGTCCGCCTGATCTAGTTCCTCATCGACCAAACCGGGCTCGTGGTGGCCGTGAAATCAGGTCCATCGATAGGAATTACCCGACCCGACGTCTTTTTCTAAGCCTTAGAATCGGAACATTTTGCCAGATTGAATGAGTTGCCGATTAACATGGGGAAAGTAGGAATGCGAGCTTTCCTAGGTTTTTATGATCGTCCCCAACCTTTCTTTGATTCAGCAATCGCGATCCCCATGGCATTTTCGTTCCTCCGTTCTGGTCGCCTCAATAAAAAGAGCCAGCGGAAACAAAGCCGAAAATGCGATCCTGCTCTGGTGACTTGGACCCCCATGGTTGGCCGCCTGGAACCGAGGCTGGTGCTCAATGCCAGTGCGGAATTGAATCCTCTAGGTCAATTGGTGTTGATCGGCACCGAATTTAGCGACTCACTTCGAGTTGAATTTGATTCCAATTCAGCGATTCAAATTCTTGACGACACCGACCCTGCAAATCCGGGCAGAGTTGTCCCCATTGCTGGTCACCCTGATGGTGTTGGTGGCGAGGTTAATCCACTGGCCGCCAGCGAAATCACATCGGGCCAAGTGTTTGTTTCGCTCGGTCTGGGTGATGACTCAATTTTCACGCCTTTGTTAGGCAACCTTGATGTATCTGTCATTGGCGATTCGGGCAACGACACGACCACGTTGCAGCTAGATGATTCTTCGCAGCCTGCGACGGGGACATTATTCGTTCAGTCCGAACAAATCACACTTTCGTCGTCGGGAAATGATCTGTCGTTCGGGCAAGCTGACGTCCAACTAGATGGTAATGTCCGATTTGATTCTGCACTAACGTTTCCACGGTTGCACGTCGACAATCAGCTTGTCATTGATGGCACGGCAACACTCTCGACGGACACGACGATCACGGGATCAGGACGGGTGGATTTTAGTGACGCTATTCTCTCTGCCGATGTCACCGGCGTTGACCTTAGAATCTCAATGCCGGATGGTCTGGTTTTGTTGGGTGAGATTAACAGCGATGCTGGGGAATCGATCAGTACCCTGACGGTGCAGTCTGTTTCCGAAGTCATTTTTGCCGGAAATCAGGTTTCACTCGACAATGAACTGACTGTTGTAAATGTCGCGGATATCCATATTGAATCCGAAGTCTTTGCATCGGATGTGTTCTTGAGCGGCGATAACGTCACGGCCATCAATGACGTCACATCAGAAGGTGGTGACATTGAAGTGGAGGCGGCTGAGAGTTTTATCCTGCACGGCGAAGCAGAGTTTTTTTCCGGTGATGGTCGAATACTGATTCGCGGGGACGCGGCTAGTTTCGACGCAAGTGCAGGTCTTTTGCGCAGCAACTTTGCTGGTGATGCAATCATTATCTCCGGTTTTGACCAAGTGAATCTTGGCAATGTTTTCGCTGCGGATGGTCAGTTCGTGATTGGTGTAAGCGGCAACGAACTTAACAACGTGGTTCAAGAACCAGGAACCTTAGTGACGGTGGACCGCTTGGCGGGCGTCGTGATGGGAGAAGTCAGGCTATTCAATAACGCAAATCAGATCGGAGTGATCACCGACTTGATCGCAGGCGATGATATTGATGTGTTTGATTCCGTAGATGACCTTCTCGTCGAAATGCTGGTTTCTAGTTCTGGCAGTATTGACGTAATGACGGTCGGAGCCCTTTCGGTGGGCAACATTCAAGCGACGGGATCAGCGAACATTGGCGAGGCAGGCAACGGACAATCGATCAACTTAAATGCCGAAAGAATTGATGACGCATCCGATGACCTGAATGCCGACTTGGTTGCAGCCAACGTGACATTGACCGCAGTGACCGGAATCGGTGCTCAGCGTGAATTAGAGCTGGACGGGACAATTCAGTTAACAGCTAACACGGACATCGGAGACGTGGGATTGCTTTTCCTTGGCGACCAGTCCGTGGTAATTCGCCAGGTCACCACGACGGATTCAAATGTTTTGCTTGAAACAACAGGCGTTGGATCGGACTTGGTGGTTGATCAAATCTCTGTCGGTGGTCAGGGGCTAGTGACGATCATTTCCTCAGACGACATTGTCGGAACTGACGTTGACCATCTTGTCTCTGCGACTCAGTTGAGTTTGGTGGCTGCAAATGGTGTTGGCGATCAGACCGCTTCGATTGACTTGCGAACCGAAGTCAATGATTTGGCGGCAAGCGTCCAGGGCGACCTGCGTGGCGATCTACGGATCGAAAACCTCGACTTGGTAAGCCCACTGCGACTGGGGGCGTTGCCTAATTTTGTCGGGCAATCGGTTACGCCGGTTCAAACAGACAACGGCCAAATCATTATCCGCAGCGGTGCCGAAATTGAAGTTGTCGATCTAACCACCGGTGACGCTGGATTGGACCAACAAGCTGATCCGGAAATCATTGCACGCGGTTCGTTTGGGCGTGTGGATCTGGAAGCTGCAACCATCGACTTACAAGCCGACGTGCAGATTCACGGAGAGAGACTTTTCCAGGATGTCGCTCAGGCAATGGAACCTCGACAGTTGGGTGATCTCACCCCGCCCGGCGGTAACCGAGACGATCGCACGATCTTCTTAGCAACCAACGAGTTTCTTGTTGGCAAGAATGTCGAGCTTTTCACCGGTGAAGATCAAGGAACAGCTCGTCGATTTCTACCGCGTCCCGATAGCGGAGTGTTCAGCACCGATTCCGCCTCAGGGGCTGAACACGCCTTTTTTGATCCAGCCAGTGTTCGCACAAATGTGCTGACCCAAGCATTGCAGAATGATGCGACTGGAATTTTGACAGTGAACGTTGGAACCACGGGCGAGCGAGGGTTAACCGTCACCATCGATTGGGGTGATTCTGACCCACGTCGTTTCCAACAAGTCGATAACCTGGATGCAAATCAGAATGCCTTTGTCGGCATTGATTCGGCAACGGATGGGCAACCAGTCGCGACCCAGTTTTCGGCTGGCGATGGAACCGTTCGTTTTACGCATCTGTATCTGGAAAACGACACGCTCAATAGTCGATCCAATGGTCGAACCGCCGCCACAGAACCCTACAACGTTCGTTTCTCAGTTCGTCACCACGATTCAATTGTTGTCCAAGGTTTAGTTGAAGGACAAACTGCAAACATTTTCCAAGCAGGCACATCGGTTACCGCTGATGGCGAGCTGGTTGCAGTTCCGGGTGGACTTTTCTCCTCCACCGACAATCCGGCAACCAACTTAGAATCCAGCGAAGGCCCCGCATTGGAGACCGGGACGGCAACATTCATCATTCCGAACCTGTCGATTCCGGTCGCATTTTTCCCCGTTCGTGACGTGATTCCAGAATTTGAACCTGTCAACCAAGTCGTTACTGCGGAGCAATCGACCGAACTCGTGACGCAAAGCTTGGAGACCACCGAAGTTCCAACGACGTCAATCGTAAATCGTGAAGAGTATTTCCAGCTGCGAATTCTATCGCCCGATCCAAATGGCGAAGACCTGGCACCACCGGAAAAACTGCCGCCGGAGATTTTTGATGGCGACCAATTACGCAGTTTGTTTTCTCGACTTCCTGATGGAGCCTATGAAATTGAGAAAGTCGTGGGAGACGGAAATGAGCGTTCGATTTTACGAGTCGAAGTTCGTCAGGGGGAAGCCACCATTCCCGACGATGATCTTGACGAGGGTGTGCTTCAATTGACACCGTTGGATCTTCCCGCCAATCCAGATGAACCACTGGAGGGTGACACGGTCCCTAAAGAACCCGCTCCCGATCTTGCCTATTTACCTGGTGCGGCAATCATGGCAGTGACGGGGGCTGCGGTCGTCAGGCGAAAGCAGCGATCCGTTGCTGTAACTAGGCCCGTCGGTGATTCCGATTGCAGTGCATGGCGGCAGAACAAATATCGAACACAAAACCGATCGCGGTTGTCGCGAAGTAGCCGATTTGGAAAGCGACACGATGGTTAATCCAGAGCAAGACAAGAACGACGCTAATGACGACGGTGACGATCAATCGGAGATCGATCGGACCGTTGACGTCAATTCAAATGACCTGACAACTCCCATGGAACCCTCGGTAGATGTCGGTCAATCTACTTCCGATCTTTCAAGCGATAGCTCGGCCAATGACCCTCAGCGTGAACAACGTAAAACGAGGGTACACCGAGGGGCAAGTCGAGTGTCCCGTTCCGCCGCGAATCTCTCCACGCGCCAAGAAAATCGCCGCGAAGTAAGTGATAAAACGAAATCGTCAGTCATGGCGGGCGATAACGTCGGTGCAACGATTAGCGCCCGTGAATTGACCGGCAAAGACGCTGAAATTTGGGCGACGGTCGTGGCTGGAACTTCAGTTGATCAAATCGTTGGCGAAAAAACGACGGACTCGATTGAGGCAAGAGAAACAATCGATGGATCGCAACTGGAATCAACTTCCGCTGCGGGGTTTTCAGCGGGCGGTCAGACTGCCGAAACCCCGGCGATCGACCGGACTGTTTCCGATCGAAATTTCGATCGTTTGCGGGTTTGTGAACTTGCCCCGTTGAAGACGGACCCAAAAACGAACAGCGATTACCGCCTGATCCGCAAGCTTGGCCAAGGAGGCATGGGGGATGTCTTTGTCGCGCGCCAAGGTTCACTGGATCGACTGCTTGCCTTAAAGCTGATCAAACCAATCGACGGAAAGCGACGTCAAAAGCTGATGCAGACCGGTCGGTTGGAAGAGGTTGAGCAAGAACGACGATTGCAATTTTTATCTGAAGCGATCGTTACCGGAGATTTGGATCACCCCAACATCGTTCCCATCCATGATGTGGCCGTAACACCCGAGGGAGACCTGTTCTACTCGATGAAACGAGTGATAGGTACGCCTTGGTCGGAACAGATACGGTCGATGTCGCTTGATGACAATCTTGAAGTCTTGATGCGAGTTTGCGATGCAATCGCACAGGCTCACACGCGTGGCGTGGTCCACCGTGATATCAAGCCAGAGAACATCATGCTTGGCGAATTCGGTGTCGTGATGGTGATGGATTGGGGGTTGGCGTTACCGACAGCTCAATACACCGAAAAACGAGAAAATTCTTTAGTGACCTCGACAGGATTAGGCGGAACACCCGCTTTTATGTCGCCCGAAATGGCGACTGGTCCCGTCGATAGAATCGGGAATGCCGCTGACGTGTATTTGCTGGGGGCGACCTTGTTTATGATCGTCACTGGAAAAGCACCCCACCACGCTTCCACGGTGACTGAATGTTTGCAGGCTGTTCGCGAAAATAAAATTCGCGAAGTTGATGCAAAACATCACGGCGAATTGCTGGACATCGCCTACCGGGCAATGGAAACCGATCCAGCTGATCGCTTCGAAAGCGTGACTGATTTTCATGATGCCATCCGAGATTATGTTCGGCACGCGGGAAGTATTCAGCAAAGTTGGCAAGCTTCGCAATCGCTGGAAAAAGGAGTTAAAAATGCATCCTACGAAGAGTTTTCGAAAGCGAGATATCAGTATGAAGCTGCTCTGCAACAATGGAGTGAGAATGTTCCCGCCGCAGAGGGCTTGCAGAGAACTCTGGTCGAGCACGCTGACGCGGCGTTGACGAAAGAAGATTTTGATCTTGGCCTTTCACTGCTAGACGAAAGCCGTCGTGATCACCAATCGTTGATCCAAAAGTTACGCGAAGGAAAGAAACAGCGAGCTTCACGGGAAGCCGGATTGCGGTTAATGAAAAAAGTTGCCGCAGCCATGCTGTTGTTCATTGTTACTGGTGGCGGTGTCGGGCTGTGGATCATCAACCAAAAACGCAATTTGGCAAACGAGGCGTTAGAGCTTGCTGAACGGCAAACACGAATTGCAAACGAACAAACCGAAATCGCTAGAACTCAAACAGAGATCGCCGAGACGGAAAAAGACAAAGCTGACAAACAACGCAAACTTGCCGAGAGTGAATCAAGGCGGGCTAATAAACTTGCCGCAACAGAAGCCCAGGCAAGACAAGACGCGGTTGATCAAGCCAAGCGAGCACTCGCCGCGCAGAGGGAGGCTGTCGCAGCAGAACGAGTCGCAGAGAACGCTCGCGCAGATGCAGAAACAAAACGCCGTCAAGCCATTGCTGCGACTAAGCGTGCAAACTACGAAGAGTACGTGTCAAAAATCGGGTTAGCCAAAGCTCGGTTAGAACGAAACGAATCCGAAATTGCCCGCCAGATTCTACAAGACCTAAAAGAGCGATCACCTTACGCTACTGGATGGGAATGGCGATGGCTGTGGCGACAAGCAAACGGATCCGAAAACCAATCAAAGCTAGAAGACGCTGTGATCGACTTTTCTAGCGTCCCCGGCAGTGACTTTGGTGCCGTCTTGCTTAAAAGTGGGAAAGTCAAACGATGGAGACTTTCGGCACGTGGTGTTCCGATCCTAAGTCAAGTTGCCTTAACCAGTGGCGAAGGTAATTTCGGTAGCAGAAATCAAGTAGTTGCAGTAGCAATGTCGAGCGATCCAAAGCGATTAGCAACGGGATACAAAAACGGGCAGGTGGTCGTCTTAGATGGTGAACAGTCCCATCGATTGGGGACGCACGAATTGGGTATCAGTGACTTGAAGTTCGTTGGAAAGCGGTACTTAATCAGTGGCTCTATCGATCGAACCGTTCGTGTTTGGGACACGAAGCAGAAAACAGAGTTGACGAAGTCGTCCGCCTGCTGGCACGGATCACCCGTGATCGGCGTCGATGCCGTTCGCCAAGGTAATGGGTTGTTGATCGCTGCGGCAACCGCGACCGACAAAACTGGAAAAGTAGAACTGTGGAAGATTCCTTTGCTGGGATCAAACAAGCCAGAAAAGATCGGTGAGTTCAACGGGCACGACTATCCCGTGTCCTGCGTCGCCTTCAGCCGTGACGGACTGCGAGTTGCGTCAGGCGATGTGGACGGCAATGCGTTGATCTGGGATCCAACGAAAGTGGAGTCGGTTAATTATGAGGTCGCTATCGCGGATGCACTCGCCAGCATTTCCGGCAAGCAGCGCAAGCCTGGCT
>CAYVAN010000155.1:0-10941 GCA_964449225.1 uncultured Rhodopirellula sp. | reverse complement strand
TCCCAGCTAACCGCAGCACCAGACGCGGGAATTGAAGAGGAGAACGAATCGATCGACGAATGTCTGCTTTTTGAAACCTCCATGACTCCGCTGCTGGCCAGGGCCCCGTCAAATCTTGATGCACCATCGAAGCAATGTCAGGCGGCATTGGTGATTCCAAGGCAGCCATCAATACCGGAACCTGCTGTAAAAGAATCGCAGCTGGCCGAGTACACGACCGAGTCGGGAATTCAAATAGTTGATCGAGCGCACGGTCAAAGAACGCTTTGCCAGCTTGGAAAAGAGCGTCACTTGAAGTTGACTCTGGCTGATACCGCGCGATCATCATCATCGTCGTGCCTTTGCGAAGATCTTGCGCCGCCCAGGTTTCGGTTGGGAACTCTAGTTCATCGGGACGATCCAAAAAATGCTTTTCTGACTGTTGCATCCAAGCCCCGTAGCGATGGAGTGCGGCTAAAACAAACCGACAGGTTTGAACACTTTGCCCAGACGCTAAATGGACAAAACGCAACAGTGCCTGCAACGCGATCGAATAAGACCAACGCAGTTCAGCATGCAGTAAATCCATCGCCTGGAAATCTTGCAATGGATGGATGGATCGGTAGATCAACGCTTCGCACTTTTCCAAATAATGGTCTGATCGTGTTAACGTCCAAGCATCAAGCAACGCGTGGATCGAATTGGCGACTCCGCGTCCTGGCCCGTGAAAACTACTTTGCGAGGTTGAACTAGCGTAGCCTGTGGCGCGACCGCTTAGCGGCGAAAGGGGGGACTGATCACCATCGTCCATTGCGATCACCCAATCGGCCAGCGAACAGACCGCCGCTGCGGCCCGCCGGCTACCAGTCAAATGATAATACAGCAACAATCCAGAGGTATAGTTGTGTTCATTGGACGGACCACCGCCGCTGACGCGATGTTCATCGCCAGTCATGCAACGCGAAAACGTTCGATGAGTGCAAGTACCTGCGTCTCGGTAATGGCTGGTATGCCAAAACATACCACCGTTGTACGCAGCGCGATCTTGGTCGGTACGATAGAGATCAATGTCCATCACATGTTCAGCTAGCGGACGTGCCAAATTCCACCAACGACGATCGCCGGTTTGCAGATAGCGTCGCAACAAACCCTGCAACAGATCGTATTGATTGTTGTAATGAGAAATCACGGGCTTAGGATCGAGTGAATAGGCCTGTTCGTGATCCGCCCAAACGTCACCAAAATTTCGCCAACCGTATTCGTCAATCGTTTCGCGTTTACGAAAGAAACTGTTCTCGCCATCCAACAGTTCATCGAAAAGCGTTTGCAACTTTGGGTTTTCTAAGTTTTCACTGGCTGTAAACCAGTCAATCGATCCGCTCTCGGTGAGTTCCCGTGGATCTTGCAAAGCAGTGACGGGGCGATGAACCCAGTCGAGCTGATGATGTCCATCGTCGCTCTTAATCTTTTGCTTTGAACTGCAATCAAACGAGAGCCAAATGGTGCGAGTCGTTTCCTCACCGCCTTGAAACTCCTGGTATCCACGATTGCTTTTTGCCAACAAGCCAAATTGAAATCCTTGCTCGTCTGCTTCAATCGAGCTCGGGTACTTCTCCCAAAAATCAAGCATCGTTGCGGTGACCGATGATGATTTGTCGTTTAGGGTCACAACTGGCTGAAAACGATGATTTTCATAGTTTTCACAAATCGAATTCTGATTCGATCGATCAGCATCGACATTCTTGGTAAAGATTTCATGGCAACTTGGTCCGCTCGGTGGAAGGTCCCCGTCCGCCCGAAGATGGTTTTGGCTTTGGGCGTTCGCCCCACCGCTATGGTGTTGGACCAGTTGCAAATGCCCTGGCAAAGAATGCTGTTGGGAAGGTTGATCTTGATCCGTCCGCCATCGAACGTCGTCAAATTGTAAGTCCAAATTTTGGACCGAGAGCACGGCTGATTCCAAGCGGTACGACATCGGATCACCAAGATCCCAAAAACCATCAGGATGTTCAGCCCGGTTTGGATTATGGAGCGTGGCATCGATTCGCAGCTTTGAAGAGTCAATGAAATACGTTAGCGAGAACTCCGCGCGAATCGATGTTCCCTCAAGCTGACTCGCATAACATTTTGACTCAATAACGTTGTTCGAGTTCGCTTTCGTATCAGCGGGAAAATCAATTTGGTCAATCGACAGCGGCAGCTGCCACCGATTTCCACCCACGGATCGAACTGACAGTTGTAGGTTCCAGCCAGCGATTGTTTCATGAAGATTTACAAGAGCGATGGCACGATGCAGATTTCCAGCCTTGGAATCTAGGTGGCTGTCTTTGGTTACTTCCGAAGCGGAGGTTTGAAGTTCCACGTTCGTTTCGGGATCAAATTCTAGTGAGTACAGAGCCACGGAATCGGCATCCGCATCCAGGCAAGCTTGAACGAGGATCCACATGGCGCTGCCATCACCGCGCCGAGTCAATACGCGACAGTTGGCCGGATACCGCCGTCCTTTCGTGTCGACTGCGGTCGCAAGGGGCGTTACGGCAACGCCCGGCGGAACGCCCATGCCTAGTGCAACGGGTTCGCGGAATCTCGCAACGCCATCACATTCTTGAAGTGAGAATTTCATCGAACCGATCGAGTTCGCAGCATGGTTTTAAAGAGTCGCCGCCGAGGGAACAGAAGAGCGTTCACTTTCGATTTCGCAGAGTTTGGGATGGGGAACGATGAACGGCCCAATTGCCAAATAATCAATACGACCATCCAGAAACGCTCGCACGGCATCTTGCGGCGAACAAACGATTGGCTCCTCATGCATATTGAAGCTGGTGTTGATGATCGCCGGAATCCCAGATTTTTCATTGTAAGATTTCAGGATGCGATAGAAGCTGTCGTTCGTTTCGGCACTGACGAATTGGGGACGGGCCGTTCCGTCGATGTGAACCGCTGCGGGGCACATGCGTTTCATTTCTTCGGTGCAGTCAAAGGTGACGGTCATGAATTGCGCCGTTTTCTCACAGCCCTTGATGTTCTTGAAGAGACGCGGTGCTTCTTCGGCAAGTGCTGCGGGCGCGAACGGCATGAATTCGGTTCGTCCCAGTTGGTGATTGAGCCAAAGATTGACTTCGGGATCTTGAGCGGGATACAAGATGGATCGGTTTCCCAGGGCACGCGGCCCGTATTCCATCGCTCCATTGAAACGAGCCACGATGCGATTGTGCACTAGTAAATCAGCGATCGCTGATTCGACATCATCATGCGCTTCGTAGATTAGTTCTTCATCGTCCAACGCAGCCTTGATCGCGTCTGGTCCGTAGTCAGGTCCAAGATAGGCATTGCTCAATGCCGCCGTTGGTTGAGATTCCGATGGTAGAGCCAACAATGCCGCGCCGGTTCCACAGCCCCCGTCGCCCATGTTGGGATAAACGAAAACCGAATCAACATCGTCACATTCGTGAATGCGTTGATTCAATTTGACGTTGGCATTCACCCCGCCTGAAAGGCAGACATTGCGAAGACCTGTTCTTTGCACCCAGTATTCTGCGACTTGCTTAACGACTTCTTCCAAAACGGTTTGATAGGCCGCAGCCATATCTCTTTTTGAAAAATGTTGAGACAGCAATCGAGCGAAATAATAGTTCGTTGCCGCTCGCATTCGGATGTCGCCGCGATCCATCCCCGTGAATCTATCACGCAGCACGGGGCCGAGGATTTCTGGATCGCCATAGGCAGCCAAGCCGACAACTTTTCCTTCGTGTCGCCCGGGGCGGAATCCAAGTGCCGATGTTACGTATTCATAAAATTGTCCGAGCGAATTGGGAAATCGAAATTCAT
This sequence comes from uncultured Rhodopirellula sp., assembly GCA_964449225.1. GTDB lineage: Bacteria > Planctomycetota > Planctomycetia > Pirellulales > Pirellulaceae > Rubripirellula. Next base: position 7,134 of record CAYVAN010000155.1, on the reverse strand, counting down.
GTAGCTTCACCATTCCCTGGCGTGTCGCTTCATACACCGCACCGCAATTTCCGCTGCCGTATCCATCGAACGACATTGCAAGGGCCGATTCATAGCCTGAGAAATGGAACGAATTGGCTGCGTGACAAAGATGGTGATTGAATCGTTGAAGCTTGGCACCAATCCCAAGTTCGTCTAGCCCGGATTGCAATTGTTGCGTCCGAACTTGATGGTCGGACGCAGCGAAATCGACCCACTGGCGGAAACACTTACGATGCAATCGGCGGTCCATCTTTGGCGACCACCCCGTCAGCTCGTAAAGTGCTCGTTTGTAGAAAGGTTTACGGGGCGCAAACTCTGCTGATGGATCCAACCCCGGAATGGAATCCTTTTGCTTCGCGCTGTATTGGTCTGCACGGTACTGGCGACGAATTTTCCTGAACTTTGCCAACGATCCTACTGTGGAAACATGGCGATGATACGCTTCATCCTCTTGCATCGCTGCACGCATAAGCTCGTGTTCACGATCGCCATCAAAGAACGAGTAGGCAACGACATCGATATCATCCAATGCCCAGCCCGTTCGTTGCAAACCCATGCGAATCGCTCGCATCGGAAATCCATCTTGCAACTTCACCCTTGATAATCGTTCTTCACCGCAAGCGAATAGAATCTTGCCATCTTCGACAAACGAAGCGGTCGCGTCCTTATCGAGTGGGCTTATTCCAAGAACCTTCATTGATCTAACCGACAATTGATTTGGGATTTTGCTCGTTTTGGCAAACCTGCATCGAGGCTTTCCGCGAGCTCTGAAAGCGTCGCTGACTGATAGCGAGAATCGCTGGCAAGGCACTTCAGCACCTGATCCACACCATCGAGAATCCGATCCACTTGGTCATCAGTCCTAGCGTACGGACTCGGACCCACCGAAAGCGAGGAACTATGCACAGTAAAGCACAGGTTCGATAGCCCCAGTCGATGGGCATTGCGTACGGTCCACAGCATCGCCTGCGTTTTTTCAACCTCAAAGTTTAACCAGATTTTCCTGACCAGGTTCAAACGCTCCATCAGGCCAATTAGCCGCAACCGAGAAAGCTGCGTATCTGCGATTTGTTGATGGACTTGGTTCCAAAATCGAAACGGTTTTCGTGAATAGATTCGCGTCAGCGGAACACTCCACATAGGAGACACCCCGTGCTGGCCCTCAGTGATCAGGGTTGGCTCAACGCTTCGGTTTCGATAACTCGGCGCGCCATCATCCGACCACTCGGTGAATGGACAAATCGATGCATCCACGCGAAATCCATTCTCGCTCAAAAATTGCTGAGTCACTTTGCCCGACGAGTACCGGCCGCCCCGAAAACTACGTGGATGAAAACCTCTTTCCCGATGAAGCTGATAAGTGGAATTCAACTTCTGTAACGCCAGATCCACCGTCAGGTTTTCCAGAAACGATGCTCGCGTCGTGTTGTCAGCGGAATGGTACGGCGGCGTTGTCCAAGGATGAACATGCATGCCGATTTCAACCTGCTCGCTCTGGTTTAACCGCTTGATGACGTCACAAGACCGTTTTTGATCCAAGACAGCATGATTCACAAGATAGGTTGTCTTCGCGCCGTGGCGCTGGCAAATCTCGGCAAATCGGTCCATTCGTAGGATGTTGTTGACGCCCGTGGATTGAACCGGAAACCCCGCAGCCCAATCCCATTCCTCTTCGGTATCGATCGTTAAACAATACTTCATTTAGTCAATCGCCTGAGGCTTCGTTTGCGTCATCCACCTTTGACACGAAGTCACGGAATTTTCGATCGCGTGTTTGCAGATCACACTGATCGACGATCACAACATGCAGGTCATCTTCGAAGTACTTGCAAATTTCGATATCCAATAAAGAGCGAGCGGCTGAATTGACTGACTGCTCGACACGAAGCTCTAACGAACCAACACGATCCTGCGTCGCGGCGTAATTGAGTAACAAGCCTTGTTCCGCCAAATTTTTGAAGATGTAGTAAAGCGTCAGACTGGGGAAATCGCGTGTCCTACCGCGAATCGACTGGCCGATGCGCCCCGTTACCTCACGGATGTGAGTGTGTTGTCGACCACACTTGCATGGGCCCGATGCCGTTTTGACGATGTCTCCAAGACGATACCGAATCACTGGAAACGAATGAGAGTAAAGGTTTGTAACCAAAATTTGGTCGTTGTCTGTTTCGACAATGCATGTTTCCATATTCACATGCGACACTCCCTGTTCACACTCGAACGCGATGATCCCGGCTTCGGCTGCTCCGTATTCACTAATGATTTGCTGGCCAAACGCTTGTTGCGCGGCGACTTGATAGCTTGGCAGTATCTTTTCTGATGTTCCTTTCACCATCTTCAGATTCAAAACAGGTTCGACGTCTGAATGTTCGTTAATGAATTTTGCAACTTGATAGACCATTGACGAATATCCACCAACAAAGCTTGCGGATCGAAGTTGGCCTACGAATTCCCGAAGCTCACGTTCGTTATACGAAAACATTCGGAACCGACTTTGAAGTAGGTCCAGCAGGCGTGTCTTCCATCGTTTCCAGCCGTCCAGGTTGAACCCCCATAGGTACCCATTCCGTTCCCAAAGCGATACTCCATGCCATTGGCACCCGCGCATCACTGATGCGTTGTGCCATGCATCCCAATCATCGCTTCGATAGAAAACCAACGGTTCCCCCGTACTTCCCGATGTCTCTGAATAGAACAGTTTTTTAAAAGACGCACGGTTTTGGATTGCATCACGATGGTTCAACAGATCAGATTTTTCGGTCACCGGAATTTTGGACAAATCATCGATCGATCGGATTGCAAGTGGGTCGATTCCAGAAGAATCGATTCGTTCTCGATAGAAACTTGAGTGCTTGTACGCGTGGACCAGAAGCTTGCGCAGTTCATCCAACTGATGCTTGCGAAGCTGATCGAGCGACCAATGTTGACTAGCGTGGAGGAACCTCAATTTGTCATTGATCTTCCGATTCCTAAGCCGAACGCCAGTGTTGAATACGCTTCGCCGAAGCGCGTCAACGATCAGTTGAGTCAGCACAGATGGTTTTCTTGACGCCATCTATTCAAAGTGGTCGCGTCAGAGAGATGGAACCAAGCACTGCTTATTCGTTCCAATGTCGAGTGAATGTGGTAAACGGCGCTAGCCCACGTGCGAAGAGATAAATTGACCAAATCGCAGTAAACTGAAAAAGCGACTTAGGTTGACCAGATCGTCTTTTAAAAGCCGCGATCGTCAGTGGAAAACAGATCACCGCCAGCAACACCATCAAGCCAAAATCAATGCTGATTGCAAACGCAAGGGGCATCAGGATCACCAAAGCAAGAAAAGCCACGGGCGCGGCAAGCGTTGGGAATTCAGTCCACTCGAAGCCATGCCGCGACGCACTACGAAAGTTAAACCTTCCCTGCCAGATCTGTCGCAGAAAAAAATCCCGACAGGTTTTTGCATTGCGCAGATGAGCTGTTTGAATCGTCTTGTCAACAATGAGTTTTTTTCCATTTTGATGCAGACGATATCCAAGGTCTGAGTCCTCACATGTGAGCAACGTTTCGTCAAACCAATCAACTTCAATCATCGTAGCGCGAGCGATTACAAAGCAAAAGCTTGAAATGCTTTTGACGGATGTCTCATCTTGATCATACTTGGCATTCAAGTAATCGACCCAGCATCGTTCAATCCATGTCACGTGATCAGGGTCTTTATCAATAACTGCACTTACCACATCGAAGCCATTTTCTAGCTGATGTGTTGACCGTTCTAGCCAATGCGCCGGAGGCAGGCAGTCGGCATCTAGAAAGGCAATGACGTCCCCGCTCGTTTTTTTTGCACCGTAATTGCGAGCCGCAGCGATTGAACCAACGCAAGAAACCATCTTTACTCCGTCAAACTGTTGACAGATGTTCTTGGTTTGATCGTGGGATCCATTATCGACGACAACGATGCTTAGCAGCTCTCTTGGATAATGAACTTGCTGGACGTTTTCGATGACTCGGCGTATCCATTTCTCCTCGTTCTTTGCGGGAATGACAACATCAATTGTCGGAAGGTGTTGCGATGACATTTTCATCCTGACTGCTGGCCACGGCCTACACGCTCAGGCTGCCAAGTTGTGCAACGATGTCCCATGCAATAAAGCAATATGCCATGAGCCGAAGCTACGGTGCCAAGACAAAAGTAGAAGGGAACCGAAACTAAACGCATTCCACGCAGCCCTTCAAACAGCCCCATCAATGCCAAGCCATAGAACATTGAATGACTTATAAAAAGGCAAGCGAAAACCTTGCTGTGGCCCGTCAACGCGACCGCACCGCTGATGCCCAAAGCTGCGATCAAAAAATACGCGGTGAACCAACGCAGCAACTTGTGGCTCAGCAGGTGAAATGCGAATAGCCCCGTTCGAAGAGGGTTCGCTGCACCACGTTCGCGAATAAAAGCACGAAAACTACGGTTGGCGATACGAACCTTCCGTCGATACTCACCACCGAACGAGCCCGCAACGTGCTCTGTACAAACTGCTTTTGGTTCATAAATGCCCCGATAGCCGCTTTGGATAATTTGCAGTGGATTCGTAAAGTCATTGATGTCATCGTCTCGAAGCGGCTTGAACAGTCCGCGTCGAATCGCATAGATCGCTCCATCACCCCCGACAACGGAATCAATTCGGCTTTCCCATTGCTTTAGAAGCGTTTCGTATTTCCAATACAAACCTTCGGACTTGCTGACGTCATCGCCATTGGTTTCAACGTACCTTTGCTGGCCGACAACGTAACCGACATTGGGTTCCCGGAAGTGCTTGACAAGGTGATCAATTGCATCGTTTTGATAAATCGCATTCGCGTCGGTAAAGACGATCAAATCGTGTCTGCATTCTGGAACGAAACGTGTCAGCCCCGCGGACTTACCACAACGACTCGCTGTGCGAAACAAGCGAACATTGGACTCACTAAAGTTATTGACAACTTCGTCGGTTCCGTCGTCTGAACAGTCGGAAACTACAATGCACTCTAGGTGGGCCTTGGGATAATTTAGACCCGCGATGTTTGTTAGCTTTTCTTTGATGATGTCGGCTTCATTAAATGCACTAACAACGATGCTGACCGATTGCATTGGCTCGTTATCAGTGTTGTTATCAGATTTTTCTGAAACGACACGGTCGGATCGAAAAAATCTTCCCAGCAACCAAAGCCAGGCAGGATAACCAAGCCAAGGCCAAGCAGCCAAAACGATAGCGATAAAGTAAACGACCGTTGCGGTCGGTATTACGCCATATTTGTCGACCAGCATTGGTCCGAGCCAAAGACATTCAGGAATCCAGTCCGGCTTCATCGCTTTCCGGGCAGGTCTGCTTCGGTTGTATGTGAATAAACGTAAACAACCGGTCCGGGATTGTGCTTAGAGATGCTGTCGTCTTCACGTTCGCCCAACACGAAAAAGTGTTTGCCTTGTTTGACGATGGAACAGGCGACCAGACTTTGGTATTGCTTTTGCCCTTGTTGGTCGACTCGATACTGAAACTGTTGTTCGGTGAAATCGTGCAGGGTTAACTTGGCTTCCTGTGGAACCCGCTCCCCTAACAAAATCGCGTTTAGTTGGGACACTGGAATCGATGCGAGGAACGCTCGATAGGGAGGTGCATGATAGCTCTTGTTGCTTTTGGTTCCCCAAAGGTCTGGAACCAGCGAATCGCCGTCAGCCACAAACTGCGTTGCGTCTTTGTCAAAGTAGCCGTCGTTATATCCATACCAGCCTGCGACACCATTTCGCATCGGAAAAACAAATGCACCCCGAGTGAATACTCCTGAACCGCATTGGATTTTCGATGAGGTGTGCTTCCAGGGATCGTTCGCATCGAAACGAAGTAACGGCGTCAATGATACCGATTTGCGCCCCGTGACTCGAAGCAGGTTTTGTCGAGGTCCGTGCATTTTATCACCCCAGAATGGAGTGCAAAGAAAGTCGCCTGTATCTTTGAGTGGTCCTTGTGCAAGCGAGGTGATTCGACCATTGGGATCGGAGGCATTGCCGGAGGTTCTAATCGGAGTATGGAAATCGCTTACCCGTCGAAGCGTTGTCGCATCGTAGGCCGCCAACGAAGGAACGGCTTTGGGCTGAACGTGATAGTATCGGGCCCAGTTGATGTACAGCCTTTGGTCGTGACGATTAAACGCCATGCCACCAATCCGAACGTAATTAGGCTTTGTATCGGATCCAGCATGCTCACGGTAATCTTGTGACAGTTCGACCCAACTTTCGACTGCGCTCGCTTGCGGCGTTTGGTCCAAAGTATGATGCGGATTCAGCTGGCTCAGATCAGGTAGTTCGAAAACGCCAACGTATGATTTGGTCTCCATGGCACATCCATCCACGGATGGCATTGATGGACCGGAAACAGCCCAGAACAGCTTGGTTGGATCTGGATGCGACGCCAATAGTCCATCGCGGTTCATCATCTTCGGATGATTAGTCCCCAGCTTGATTCGGAATGCACCTCGGTAGACTCCAAGCGGTGTGGGAGCCATTTGTGTTGCCGGTTGACCTACCGACGCATTGGTCTGTGATGAAGATTGATCTTTTTCATCGCAACCCATACCCAACGGGGCCATGATAAATATGGAAACAACCAAGGTTTTGATTAGGTCTTTAAGCATGATCGCGGGGCTTGAAGATTGACTTAAACCCGCTGGGCAACGATGACAGCGTCGGGGCAAAGCGGTGCAGCGCCTGGAATTCGACTCAGTAATTCAAGAGCGGTTGCCAAGGGGGACGCGAGAATGCGAGGTTTGTAGAGGCGATGCATCACAAGCCAGACACCAATTCCGTGTGAGCTTCTAATTTTAAACCCGTGTTGGTTCAGCAGATGCTCTAGCTTTGTTGGAGAAAGATCGATGTCAATCTGGTCACCTTTGAAATGCCGTAGCCGACCATGAAGCGATTTTGGATTGCGATGATTGTTCAACACCAAATATCCGTCTCGCTTAATAAGACCAGCGAGACCGCTAAGAACATCCGACCTCAGTTCGTCTTCTGCGTTTCCAAAAAAGCGAAATGCGGTCACTAAATCGACCTCAGGAATCTCTACCGCCGACTGCGTGATGTCTTGTGTGAAAAATGTGGTC
>CAYVAN010000154.1:6705-11063 GCA_964449225.1 uncultured Rhodopirellula sp. | reverse complement strand
CGGCGCCCCGCCCGCCCGGCCCTTGCGGCGGTGTGCCCGTCGCGACAATGGGGAACACTCCAAGATGAAAAATGATTGGCCCTGGTGTCTTTTCGTTTTTCCTAGCTACCCGTTATCCGCCGAGATGGTCTCCAACGCCCGCAGCAAAGCGAGCGAGGCTTCGGTTTCTTCGGCGACGATACAGTCAACGCCAAGCCCGCGAAGGGTGCGAACATTGGCTTGATAACGGCAGCGGACTACTAATTTAGTGGTCCTATTCAATTTGCGAATCGAACGCACGACTTGGGTTGCGGTTTCATCGTTGGGAACGCAGACAACCACCAGGCGGCAGTCATGCACATCGGCTAAGTGAAGGATATCCGATTCGCTTGCGTCGCCGGTCACCGTTCGAAAACCTTCTGATGCAAATGGATGCAAGTTGATGGGGCTAAGGTCAACCAAGCAAACATCCATCCCGCTGGTTTCTAACTGCGAAGCAAGCCGTCGTCCAATCATTCCCGCGCCCACGATCGCTGCTTTGTTGCTGATTTGTGAAGAAGCTTTTCGGTTTCGAAGCGGTTCATCGGACAAGCCATCGTCCTTGATCAAACGCAAGCCAGCTTTCATCAGCATTGGGGTTAAGATCAGAGACCCCACCGCGATCGCGACGACTCTCTGGTAATTCAGTTCGCTGATCACGCCGGATTCGAGCCCCAGCAGCACTAATACAAACGCAAATTCGCCGACGTGTGCCAGCCCGATTCCCATTCCAAGTGACCGGCCCCACGTCAGCCCCGTCAACTTTAACGCAATGGTTGCCGCAATGGTTTTCAACGCGATCACACCGATAATTGCGCCACCCATCAGCAACGGTTGATCCCAAAATAAACGCGGATCAAAGATGAGTCCCAGTCCAACAAAGAACACTGCGGCAAAGGTTTCGCGAAACGGCAATACCAGTGCATCGATCTGTTTGGTCCAGCGATTTCCATTAAAGATCAGCCCGGCTGCAAAGGCACCCACCGCCGGCGGCAGGCCAACTCGATAAGCCGCTAGCGTGACACAACCGAGCGAGACAATTGTGAATAGGATTACCAATTCGGGACTACGATAGCTGGCGAGTTTCGGGATCAGCCATTTTGAAAGTGCAAGCCGCAACGATAAGACGGACATGACAAACAACACCGAAGTTCCAGCCAGCATCAGATAGTCAACCAAACCTGGTTGGTCACCGCTGCCGGTCAACAATGGAACTAGCAGTAACAACGGCACCAACGCAGCGTCCTGGAACAGCAAGATGCCGATCGCTCGCCGCCCATGCGGTTTTTCGGCTAAACCCCACTGCGACATCGCTTTAAAAACAAGCACGGTGGAGCTAAACGCGACAGCCGCCCCGATCAAGGCCGCCGATTGGATCGACATGGAAAAACCAACCAAAGCAGCGGTGACGGGAATGGCCACCAAAGCCATTTGAACGGCACCGCCGACGACTAGGTTCTTACCGAGCCGTTTCAAATCGTCGAGCGAAAATTCCAACCCGATGGAAAACAGCAATAAGAACACGCCAGCTTCGGCGAAATGTTCCAACTGGTGTCCTTCATCAAGTACCCACCCCAGTACTCCATGCCCCAGCAGCGCCCCCACCACCAAGTAACCGATCAACACCGATGCTTGCAGCCATCGACACACCAGCCCCGCGATCAATCCGGCCGACAGGATGATCAGGAGGTCTTGGATTAACGTCTGCGTCATTAAAACGATTCACGTGGCTGGAAGCGAAAGTTCTTGCTTTGCGAAAAGAACTCAATTGGATTGTCGTAGACCACTTTGCGGATAAGAGACTCGCTGTGTCCGCGTCGCCGAAGTTCAAAAATTAAATCCGGAATTGCGGTGGGCTTGCTTGGCCCCCAATCACCTGCCGAATTCGCCAACAACCGTTCGCCACCGAATCGTTCGATCATGTCCGCCGCTCGCTCGGGTGTACACTTGGTCACCCGATACAAGGTCATGCCGGCCCAAAATCCACGATCGATGACTTCTTCAATCGTGTGTTCTTCCACATGATCGACCAAAACACGATCACGATTGATCTTGGAATCGCCCTCAAGCATGTCCAAGATCATGCGAGTGCCTTGATATTTGTCTTCTAAGTGCGGTGTGTGTATCAGGATCGATTGGTCATATTCGATCGCCAACTGCAAATGTTCTAAGAAAATCGTCGCTTCATTGGGCGTGTTTTTGTTTAGCCCAATCTCACCGATGCCAAGGACGTTTTCGCATTCTAAGAATTCAGGAATCATGGCGATCACTTCACGCGACAATTCAACATTCTCGGCCTCTTTCGCATTGATGCAAAGCCAAGTGAAGTGTTGGATTCCGTACTGAGCCGCACGGCGTGGTTCGACGTCAGTTAGTTGCCCAAAGTAATCGCGAAATCCATCGACACTTCCACGATCAAACCCGGCCCAAAACGCAGGTTCGCTGATCGCGACGCATCCCATTCGGGCAAGCGTCGCGTAATCGTCGGTGATCCGCGAGACCATATGAATGTGCGGGTCGATGTAGTCCATAAAGAAAATCTGTTCAGATTGCGTGGGATAACGTGGGGCTTGCTATAGATTCATTTCTTTACGCCAATCGGCATTGAATTGACGCGAAAACAAATGCTGAAGCCGCTCTGCTCGATCGGTGCCGGCGCTTGCACAGATCGCAATCGCTTGATCGATTTTTAGTCGTAAGTCCAAAGCGTCGTCTGACAGTCCGTCGCCCGCTCGATCGATGCGATCCAAGGTTGCGGCGACTTCCAGCAGTTTCGCCCGCATGTCTAGGAACGATTCTTGAAAAATATCATCTGGGCTGCGTGACATTGGATTCTTGCAGTTGGGACCAACTCCGTATTGGCTTTGCCATAATTGGGGCAAGCATTTAGGCAGCATTGTACGGCACCGTTGGTTCTTCGCCGATAGTGGGCAAACGCGTCGCAGGACAAATCAGTTTTTCAAGCTGGGGAATGCGCTGTCGGCTCGGAGAGCCGAGCGACAATAGAGCCGAGCGACCATGTGGAACAATCGAAAGTGAAGAAGTGATTGGCCCTGAAACGCGTCGACACGGTTGTTTGGCTTGTGCCAGTTTTGCCAATTTTCCACCAGCAGCTTAAAAGGAACAACGTAAATCTAATGTGATAAATCGGTGTTACCCGGCTGATTCGACCTACGTTTACAGCAGAACAATTGCAGCTTTAATCCGATTCCCATCGCGATCCAATCTATGCACGGACTTTCTCTTACCTATCACACACTCACGAATTCTCGCAATCAGGCGGCGTTGGATGTGTTGCTTGCTGTGATCGAATCGGAAAATCCGTCGCTGGTAACCAAGGCGGTTACGGCCTTGGTCCAAACCGAACACTTCAATGACGATGATCACGCCGGGTCGAACGCTCCGCAAAAATTGTTAGAGCACTGGGCCAAGTTGAGAGAAAAAGAGAAAGCGATTTTGCGAAAAGCGTCACCTTGGATGGATGCTTCGGTGCTCGCCACCTTGCAGAACGGTTCCGGTCCGGTCGACTTGGCGATTCAGGCGGCCAGAGATCTACAGTTGGTGGCAGCGATTGAGCCCATGGTTTCGCTGGCTGAATCGAGTGGTTCAGAAGACACTCGCAAAGCTGCGGCCGAGGCAGTGCTTGATATGGTCGTGCCGCTTGGCAATGCCGCAAATGACGACAGGAAAAGCAAGTCGGTTCGCAATTCAGTTTTGTCCTGCTTGGCCAAGTCGGTGGAACAATTCAGCACGCATCACAACGAAATGTTGGTCGAAGCGTTTCTGTACGTTACTACTGGTAACGACGGAGACATTCAGCGGATGATTGATGATGGCGGCCCCGCATTTGAATTGATTTGCAATCAATTCGAAAACAGCAAGCATCCAGCCGTGATCGAATTGCTGGCGTCGTATGTGCGTCGCCGCAAGCCTGATGATCGCATCATGAATTTGATGGGTAATCGAATCGATGATGCTTTCAGGGATGCGCTCATGGACAGCATTGGCTCGATGCCGACGGCACATACTTTGGAAAACTTGAAAGGTCTTGGGATTCCGTCTTCTTGCAAATCAGGTGTTCACTTGATGCCGACGCTGGATCCAGAACGACGTGCGGCTCTGGTTAGCCTGCATGTTGCAGCCAACCCCGACACGATCAAAGTCATGCAGACCATCGTTGCCGCCATTCAATTAGGTGGGGATGGTTGTGAAACGGTTGCTGCCAAAGGATTGTCTCGTTGCGAGGTGTTGGATATTGAATTCTGGATGCGGGCTGCCGCGACTGTCGCTGAAGACGATGCCGAAGAAATTGCCTGTGATGAAAATGCACAGCTCTTGCA
>CAYVAN010000154.1:0-6689 GCA_964449225.1 uncultured Rhodopirellula sp. | reverse complement strand
CTTCTTGACCACAGGGACGCAAGGGTTGTTGATGGGGTTCGGCATGTGCTTTCGCCGATGCACGCGGCCGCGATGCTACCTCGCATGGCCAGGTTGAGGGCCAGGAGCCGAAGACGACTTGGACGCGTCGTGATGATGATTGATCCTGATGCGATTGATCGAGTTCATGATGCATTGCGTCATCCGGTCTTGGAGCGTCGTCTGGAAGCGATCACGATGGCCAACTCGCTTGCGTTGGTCGATTTGCTTGCTGATTCCTTTTCGCACATTTCAAGCAAGGATCATCAACGGGCCCGCATTTGCGCCGCCGAAGCGATGGGTGAAGCGTCAGGTGACGAAACATTGCAACTACTAGAATCAATGGTGCGAATGCCCGTCAGTCCCGTTCGTGACGCTGCGGCGTCGGCTCTGGAACGCCGTCAGAACATGCAGGCAAAGAAGAGCGGAAATCGATCTGTTCGATCGCAACAGAACTCGTCAAAATCAGGTGATCGTTAAAATGCATTTTAAGATGAGCCTAGTTTTGGCAGAAACGACGATGGCTGATATCAGTCTGGATTATCGGGAAGATGTCGTCCAAGGCGGCATTCCAGCTTGGGTTTTTGCTGTGGCTGCGATTGTGGTCGTTGCCATCGGCGTGGCCGTTTTTGCGTGGGTCAATCGGTCCCCAAAGATTTTAAATACGCCGCTTGGTCTGCTGCATGAACTCTGCAAAGTTCATCGTATCAACCGAAGTGGACGTCGTTTGCTCGAGCAAATGGCCGAGGCTGCATCTCTGGATCACCCCGCAATCTTGTTCGCTGGTCGCGAACACCTTGAAAGCTGCATCAAGCAAACCCAAACCAGAATCGATTACAAAAAACAGCATGCGTCGACGCTGGGGCTTCTTCGCCGAAAGTTGTATGGGTAAGTTCTGATCTACTCCGAATCTCTCGGTCGCGTACAATACGCCGGACAGACTTTCTCTTGGTCCGACCGAAGGTTCCACCAGCGTGATTCGATTCCGATTTTCCGTTACTCGTTTTTTGATGCCGTGTAGGCTTTTGCTGGCTTGCTGGCTGTTGATTGCTTGCTGGTTATTGGGCAATCCCCAAGACGCATTAGCGCAGGGGTTTTTCCGTTCTCCCACCAAGTCGCCCGCTGGTCGCTTGATCGAACCGCCACGCGGCCTGCAGCAAAAGCTTCGTCAGGCGGAAGACGCGATCAAAGAGAACCGGCCAAGCGACGCAATTTTGACTCTAGGCGACCTGGTTGCTCGCGAGAACGACAATCTTGATTCGGATTTAGCCGACCAGGATTTCTTGCTTGACAATGAGGACGTTCGCGAGGGGAATCCCGCCACGCAAAGTCTGCTGCGGACCGCTCGTAAGATGATTGGCGACTTAAGCGAATCCGATTGGGAAACTTACCAATTAAGATTCGGTCCCATCGCGGCGCGACTGTTAAACAAAGCATCGGAAAGCCGTGATTGGAATGCGGTTGCAGAAGTCCGTCGCCGATACCTGCATACTTTGGCCGGTTATGAAGCGACGGCGTTGCTGGCCCAACGAGAAATCTACCGCGGTCATCCGCTGGCGGCATCCATTTTGTTGGATGACATTGCGGAGGTTCCGCGAGCAGTCAAGCATCTGGGGCCGTCCATTGTTTTGATGTACGCCGCAACACGATACGATTCCACGCAACACGATTCCACATTGGGGCGTTCTGAACATCTTGATGGGGATCGTTCTGAAAAGGCAATTCCTGCCATTGATAAATCCCCGGTAAAGCGTCTGTTTTTCGACAAAGAAATCATCGCCGGAAAGAACATCGGTAGTCCGGGGATCGGCGTGAAAGCAGAAGACGCATCATCGGAAAGTTCACTGAAGTTTTCTTCGATGACAGAGCTAGAACAATGGTTGGATCGTCGGTCGGGGAAACTTTCTCGCTATCAGAATCCACTGCCCAAAAATCATCCCATGTTTGGTTCGTCGGTGGACCGCGGTGGAAATTCAGCAGGTCAGATGCCGCTTACCAACATGCGTTGGGCTTTGCCCACGACGGCCAGCCATTTGCAAGAGAAAATAGTGCGTGACTATACGGACGATCTGGCGAACAGCGGACGTCTGCCGCCGCCCAGTTGGACGCCGTTGGTGGTGGGTGATCAATTATTGATGCGAACGACCGAGCGATTGGTGGGGGTGGACTACACGACGGGCAAACGTGTTTGGACCTATCCCTGGCAATCGGGCTGGGGGCCGTCCGAGGATGAAGGGATTCTGTTTGATGAATTGTCCGCGGATGAGGAAACCGATGAACGAATCAGTGGTCGCATTTGGAATGACGTTCCCTACGGACAAGTGACCAGTGACGGCGAACGGGCGTTTATGTTGACCGATCTTCCGGACATCAAAATGGCGTCTTTTAGCCGGACGATGATGTTTGGTGGCACGCGGCCAGCAGATAAGACAACCAACACTTTGGTGGCCTTGGAAATGGAAACCGAAGGCAAACTGCTTTGGCGTTTGGGGCAAAACGGCGACCCGACTTCTCCGTTGGCGGAGGCCTTTTTTCTGGGGCCGCCCCTGCCGCTTGATGGCCGCCTTTACGTGATGGCAGAAATTGCTGGCGACATTTTGCTTTGCTGCCTGGATCCGTCCAACGGCAATCAAATTTGGCGTCAACATTTGGTCGCGATCGAATCAGGCGGTATCGACTCAGATGCATTGCGGCGAGTTTCCGGCGCGATGCCAACGTTCCAAGAAGGAATGTTGATTTGCCCGACCGGGGCAGGCGCCTGTGTCGCAATTCACCTCATCGATCGTACGCTTGCCTGGGGAGCCGTCTACGATCGCAGCAATGACATTATGCGAGTTAACAACCGTGGGCGTGGACTGGAACCGATGAAGCTAATGCAGCGATGGGACAATGGGATCGCGATCGGTTCAGGGTCAAGCATCCTGGTCACTCCGCCGGAATCTGAACGATTGATGGGATTCAACCTGCGAAACGGAAAGTCGTTGTTCCAATACAAAAACCGAGTCAACATGAAGTACTTGGCTGGTATCCGCGAGGGTAAGTTTGTGCTGGTCAGCACCAATGAAATTTGCGCCTACGATTTAAAGACAGGCAACCGTCTTTGGTGCAGTCCAGAGGACTTTGTCGCGTCGGGCCAATACGTCGCTGGCCGAGGTGTGTTCGGCAAAGACGATTACATCGTGCCCACGACAACCAATGAACTGATTCGCGTTTCCTTAAAAGACGGTTCAGTGTTGCAGCGGCGTAGCACGCGTTACCCGCTGGGAAATATGGTCGCGGTTGCCGGTGACATCATCGTCCAAAGCCCCACAATGCTTGCGGTAGCGTTCGGCGAAAAAACTCTTGAGCCCATCGTGGAGCAGAGGCTGGCTGAAAACCCTGACGACTTTGACGCCTTGGTTCGAAAAAGCGAACTGCTGATTCAAAAAGGTCAACGCCGTGAAGCACTCGAAATTTTGCGGCGTGCGAGATCGCAACAGAGCGACAATGACGAAGTCCAAATGCTTAGCGTTTCTGCGATGCTGGGGATGCTGCGGGATGATCCGCAAACGGGCGAAGACTACGTTGATGAACTAAACAATTTGATTGATCGCCCCGCGCAACGCGTTGAATTGCTGTCGCTTCGACTGCGAGGCGCGATGCAGCAGGAGGAATGGGTGAAAGCAACCGAGCAGGCGTTGCTGTTATCCCAATTGTTGCTCAGTGAAGATACGGTCGAAGGTCTAGCCAAAGATGTGGTAAACGATCCGACGCGGTCTTGTTCGCTTGATTGTTGGTTGGCATCACGAATGTCAGAAATATCAAATCAGGTCAGCGCTTCGCAAGAATCGGAAATCAATGATTTGATTGAAGAAGCAGCGAAGGCTCAAATCAACAAACCCAACCAAATTTGCGCCCGCTGGATTCGGCACTTTAGCCCTTGGGCTGCGGTGTCAAAGACACGTCAGACGCTGGCAGATCGCTATCTGGATTCCAAACAATGGCTCGCTGCTGAACGATTGCTGTTAAACACCGATACCATTGACTCATTGCTTCAAGACGCTGCTTCGGCAGAAGCCTCTTTGCAACGCTCTCGTTTAGTCCGTTTGTCAAAAACCTATCTTGATGGCGGGATGCCGGAAGACACGCTGCGGATTTTAGCTGGTTTAGAAGGTGATGATGGGAATGAAAACCGGAATGAAAACAATCACGACGAGGATCAGGCTGACGAATTAGAACGTTTGGCAGCGTCAAGGGTTTTGTCGTACCAGTGGCCTGAGGGGGTTTCGTTGGATTGGAGATCTCAGGATCTGGGACACCGAATAGGACAGTCAAATCAAAGGTATTCGGAAACGGTCATTCTTTCTGGTCAACACTTTTTAGGTTGGCAGTTAACCAACGAAGGCAGGGCTCCGCTGGCGATGCGGAATACGATGGGCCTTTCGCGAATCATTTCGATGGAGGGCATTCAGGGGATCGAAAGTCGCGAAAACGAAGCAGTCATCAGCGGCGGAACAATGCTGGTGACGATGTCCACGGGGATGATCTGCGTCGACTTGTTCCGAATGCTTTCCGGTGATACCTCGGTTCGTTGGAGTCACTCTTGGGGCGGGGATGGCAGTGGCGTCGCGAATCGTTCGCTGCTTCCAACACCCTTTGGCGATCAAGTTGTTCGACGCAAGCTTTCAACGCGGGCGGCCGCACCAGCAGACCAGATCCCTGAATTGGCTGTCGGGCCGATCGTTGGCGACCGTTGCTTTGTGTTGCAGGGCGGCGACTTGATGGCTTTGGATGTCGTCACGGGCGAGGTTCTGTGGCGAAATTCAGACGCTCCTAAAAATGGAGTCGTCGTAAGCGATGGAAAGCAGGTGGCGGTCGTGTCCGGCGGAGCCGCAAGAGTCGACTTCTTTGACGTCGGTGACGGACAAAAACGAAACAGTGTGGATTGGAAGCACGGGAAGCTTTGGCAATCAGCCGGTCGGCATGTTCTTAGCTACGATGTCAATTTGCAAAACCGAGTTTACCAAACGAAGTTGGTCGATCCGTTTACCGATTCGGTACTTTTGACCCAGCAATCAACAGGCATCTATCGTAACAGTTCCAAAGTGCCACTGGCCTACGGCAAAGTGGTCAAAGGCCGATACTACTGTTCGATGCAAACCGATGGCGAGGCCTTGATTTGGGACATCGCCACCGGCAGTCAAATTAGCAAATTAAAGTTGCCCGAGTATCAAGATTTGCAAGGTCTAACCGCCATTGAATTAAAAGACCAGTTCATCCTCGCACCCAAACGAAAGATCGTTCGAGCCAAGGGAACCGCCACCACACGAGAGGTCGCAACAATCCAAGGAAAGGTTCACCAAACCGTGCATGGCGTTTTTGCGATCGCTAAAGGTGACGGTTCGCTGCGTTGGAGCCAAGAATTTGATTCCCCTTGGGGTTGCTCATTGAACCAAGCGTACGAATCGCCCCTGTTGATGTTGACCCGCAGCCCGTACGTCAATTCAGTGTCAACGCGAGTGCGAAAGAAATACATGGACATCTTGGCGCTAGACGTCAACAATGGCGTTGCCGTCAAAGAACAATTGGGCAAGACCATTTCGCCAGGCAACAACCAGTTGGAAACCCGAACGATCGTTCAACCTGCCCGCAATCAAGTGTTGGTGAAAGTCGGAGACGCAGAGCAGTTGATCTTTCAATTCGGAGTCACCGATGCTGATAAAATCGAACAGCCCGAAGACGAAGAAACGGGGCAAGATCGACAGATCAAAGATCTGAAGAGGCAACTTGAAATGCAGTTTAAAATTCCAAAACCAAAATAGGCCTTAGACACCCAGCATGTTTGTAGCGAAACTTACCAAGCGTTTCGGCATCGGTGCGTGTCCAGCAAAGACCAGGGCAACGCATTGTTTTAAGCTTGGCAATGTCGCTGTCGGCTCTCCGAGCCGACAGCGTCATCGGCTCGGGGAACCGAGCGACATCGGAGAAAGCCCTGAAGTGAGAAAACGCTTTGCTCTGCCCACAAAGACAGAAACTCTTTGCATCCTTGGCTAATCAAGAAACCCCAGAATTTCTTGCATTTGATGCCGGAAATCGAATTGTAAATCGGGATGAACGCTGTCGAGCGTCTTTTCGATTTTCTTTAATTGCGTCGCGTACATATTCGACTTTACGCGGCAACGCCCAAAGTCGATTCGGCGGTCAACAAAGAGTTGGCAGAAGTGGATTCGCACTTCAAGCTCGGTTTCTTTGTTGCCGGAATAACGAATCCATTTGTCCATCAAGCGTACAACTTTACGCATCGTTTTCTTGTGCAACACGCGCTCGTCGGGAAGTGCTTGGCTAATCTCGTCGCAGACTTCGGCAACATAGGCTTGTTCGTCAGCTGATTTTGTCAACAGATAGGTCAACAGCTCTTTATTGTCCACTTTGTATTTGGCCAACCGCAAGCAAACGTCGAGCAGTTCATCATGGTCCAACTGCCGAAGCGTTTTTTTGAGTTCGCTGATTGAATCAGCTTTCATCGGGGATCCTCTTCGCGAATCACCGTTGCAGTTCCAACGTCCCAGTATTCTGAGAATTGACGTAGGCCGGAACAAGCGAAGCGCAGTTCAGGCAATCCAACACTGTCTAATCGAACACTGTCTAATCGAACACTGTCTAATCCAACACTGTCTAGTCCAACACTAGAC
>CAYVAN010000153.1:0-11090 GCA_964449225.1 uncultured Rhodopirellula sp. | reverse complement strand
AATCTCTCCGTGACACTGCCCAGGCCAAATCAGTTTTTCAATGTCGCGCGGCTCTCCGAGCCGACAGCGCTTCCGGCGCGGAGAGCCGAGCGACAATATGGAACACCCCGTTGCATTGCACGGGGTTGCATTGCACGGGGTTGGATTGCCTGAACTGCGCTTCGCTTGTTCCGGCCTACATTGATTTTTAAAATGCTCTAATCGATCCGCTCGGATCACGGTCAACAGGATTGAACTGTGACGATCGATACCCCGGCTTTAAAAACTGAGTTGCCCTGGCAATTTCCTGAAATCACTCCCAGCGTGATCGCTATCACAGTGAACCTAGAAGAACGTCAAATGCTATGAACGGTAGGTCCGGGCAATTTGGCGCAGCTTTGATTTTATGAAAGACAATGAAGTGTAGGACGCAGTTGGCGGTTGGCTCGCGCGTTTCTATTGGACCAGATCCCACAGTGACCAGAAACTGTCTTCGAAGCGTCGGCTAGAGGATTTCCAAATTTGTTAGGGGAGGTAGGGAATGTGTTACCCATGTCCCCGAACGAAACATGGAGCCGAAGCGACATCTGGCAATACCAACGGATCAACATGCCGGATGTCGCTTCGGCTCCATTCGGCCTACGACGCTAATTGTGTTGATTCTTTTGTTTTGAGGCTAACAAACGGCTAACCAAAGTAACGAGCTTCAGCTAATTGATTTCAGCTAATTTCTAATACCTCAAAGCCCTTTCGGTATTCTCGTTTGAGCAGCGCGTTGGCGGCTTGGGAATTTTCGCCTGTGAACTGTTCCGTTTTGGAATCTAGATCGAGGATCGGGCTTAACTTGATTGCTTGATCGGACAACGCAAAATCGTGTTGCTGAGCCAAGTCACCCATCTGGCTCAGCAGTTCTTTCCACCGATCCAACGAAACGCCCTGGGCTCGCTCGCTGGAATAGGCTTCGCCTGCAAGAAATCCGATGTTCGCTAGGTTGCACCATCCTGTGCTGTCGTTGCCAACAGCGACGTCGGCGTTTAAGGAACTACTGTCGCCCGATCGAACCGCGTCGATAAAGTTTGACACATGCTCGGTCATTCCACTGGTGCCTTGGAACGTCTTGATGACTTTACCGTCCTTGTCGATGGCTTTGGCGGCCCCTCGCGAACCATACAGCTCGCCGCCTTCGCAATAGGCGATGTATCCGCTGCCGGGACCGGGGTGCGGCGAAGGCTCTTTGCTGCGTGGCGTCGCAGCTAAGTTGCTTAATCCAATGACAACGGGAATCGAACCGGTATCAAAATAAGTGAAGTGAATGTTCGGTGTCTCGCCCGCATCATTCCAGGCCACTCTTCCGCCGCCGCCAAGGATACGAATCGGAAGACCAACCGAGTCTTGGAACAAATTGTTGCGAACGTCATCAAGCACATGAACGCCCCAGTTGCCCATTTCTCCACTGCCGGTATTCCAATCCCAGTGCCAATCGTAATGAAGTTTCCGTCGATAGATCGGTTCATCTTGCGCAGGCCCCAGCCAAAGGTCGTAATGGACACTCTTGTCGACTTCCAAAGGATGCTGTCGTTTGCCAATCGGTCGACGGATGCCATACCGATTGACTCTCGCCGATTTGATCTCGCCAAGAGCTTTGTCTTGGTGCAGAAACTTTTTGATTTCAGTCTGCATGGGATCGCTGCGTTGCTGAGTTCCGACTTGACAAACGCGGTTGTATTTTCGAGCAGCGTTGACGGTTTGACGGCCTTCCCATTGGCTATGAGAAAGCGGTTTTTCAACGTAGACGTCTTTGCCCGCTTCCATCGCCCAAATCGAAGCCAAACAATGCCAATGGTTGCAAGTTGAAATCACCACGGCATCAATCGAATCCGAAGCGATCAAGTCGCGAAGATCAACCCACTGCTGAGCCTTGGGGTACTTTTGGCCGGTGCTTTGCAAGCGTGTTTCGTCCGTATCGCAAAGGCCCGCAATGTTGACGCCGGGTACGTCGCTGAATGATTTGATTAACGCTTGCGACCGCGCTCCACAACTGATGAACCCCAAATTTACGTCGTTGACGTTGCTGGATGCCAAGCTACGTGCGGCCAAAGAAGTCGTCACACCGAATGCGGCGCAGGTGGTTAAGAAGCGACGTCGCGACGACGGGGAAGTAATGTTATTCATTTCGGTTCAGATTCGGAAAAACGGGAGGAATCGATCGAAGTCACCATGCATTGTAGCCGGTCCGTCGTGAGTCAGGGGCATATGGGATAATTGCGATGCAGGGCAATCAGTTTTTCAAACTGGAGACCGTGTCGTCGTAGCGAAACTCGCGCATTGCTTCGGCGATTGCAGAGAAGCCGAACGCCTACGCGGCGATCGCTACTTACTGACGACACCCCAGTTTGAAAAACTGATTTGCCCTGAGCCACGATGCTGCCCACTTCAAAGGTGCCAATCAGTTCAAAGTCGCCAAGCTGGCTGATTGCGAAACAAAAGAAGGCTCACGCTTTGAAAGGGCGTAATGATTCGCTGGGGCAGCCATCCAAAACAGCGGTGTCTGGGGCCGAATCTCATTCGGCTCTTTAGGCTGCGGCAGGTAACGATTGCGTAATCGCGATCTTCGGGGCCTTGGCTAGATCGACAATTGCGGACTCGGATTCTTTCTGAATTGGATTCCACATTGCGATGGTGGGGCTTACAAAGTTGTCGCCGCCGCTTCGGATGACTCGTCCGATTTGATCGTTGTTCAGCTTTACTTTGCTGCCGATTGGGTGCAGCGAAGTCGCTTTTAGCAAGCAGCGAACGGCGGTGGCGTCGAACCGTTGTTGCTTGACGTCTTCCAACAACGCCACATTGGCTCGGTAACCTTGGATCGCCAAACGATGCTTGCGCGTGCTGACCATACCCACAAATGCATCTGCTACTGCTGCGATTTTCGCCAACGGATGGATTTGATGCGACTGATAGCCTCGGGGATAGCCGCTTCCATCACATCGTTCGTGGATCTGGTACAGCACCATTCGCGAACCGATCGAAAGCTCGTCGCCAAATCGACTTGCGATGTTGATCGCCTGGACCGGGTGATCTGCTAGACGCCTAAGTTGTCCTGCGGAAAGCGGATCTTTAGTTTCAAACATTCCAACGCCGACCGACTTCATTCCCGCATCATGGATCAAGCAACCAACGGCTAAATCAATAAGCGATGATCGCCCTAAACCCATTTCCGCACCGATCGCAATTGCCAGCGATGCTAGGTGGACGCCATGGCGTGATGGGTAATCTGATTGATAGGGCGCAGTCGCAAGGGCTACCAAAGCATCTGGATCTTCGATCCAACGATCCAATAGTTCACTGCTCATCTGAATCAATGGAGAAACCGATGCACCGCTTCCGTTCACTGCATCTTCGATAAAATCAACCATCTGCTCAATACGACGATCACACTCGATCGCCCACTGATATTGCAAACCATCTTCGTACGAAGAACCGGGACGGCGTTGCGTGTCTTGGATAACTGATGAATCAACCTTAAGCTCGAAAGCGTCGGGTTTCTCTTCATCGCTGACCAACAATAACTGGTCGACTTCTTTCGACCCATCGTTTTGAAGATTTGATCGAACGTAGTTCGGGGCTGGCGGGACTTTCGAGCGTCGCCCCTGCGGTTCAAACGCTGACAGCATCGCGACGTCTCGTTCGGCCAGGATGACGTTCTCGATCCCGCGTTTAGCCAATCGTTGCAGAACCGATTCCTCAATCTTGGTTCCAGCCGACAAGAGCTTCAGGCGTGGTTGCGTAGGATCAGCGATTGCGGACGACAGCACCGCCCCGACCTTCAACCTGCTCAATCCGACTTTGACGCATTTCATTCTATGAATATCGCCGCCAATTCGACCGCCGGCTGATTCCATTGTTTGCAATCGTTACAATCGGTACCCAGCCATGTCTTGGATTATCAATCCCGTTTGTGATGGGCCGCTACAACCGGTCATGGCCTAAAACTTTGGCGACAATGGATGCGATCAATTAGCTCCCGTACCTTCGCAGCGCCTCTTCAGAAGATCGTTTGCTAGAAACGCTGATTGACAGCTTCGGAACTTTAGAACAGAAAATCTCTCTGCCACGGCAAGCCGATGCGGATTCTCCTTGTTCCCAATCTCATCGATTAGAACCTCTTTGAACGGCATGCCGTCGTCTACGCCGACCACGAATGAGCGGTGTCCGTGTGCTTAACGTTCATCGAGCGAAAGCCCGGCACCTTCATTCGTTTCACGAAAGCTCTTCTACTTCGAGCGTCGTCGTTTGACAGCGATGACTAACACGCCGGTTAAAAACGCAAAACAACTTGGCTCGGGAATTGCGGAAACAGCGGAAACATTGGTGGCCAGAATTGCATTGATTTCGGAAACCACGTTCCCGGTGTAGCTAGCACCTGTGTAGCGAGCTGCATCGTTTTCAAACGTGAGTTGAAAGGAATTGACACCAAGTAGCAGCAATTCGCCATTGTCCACGGTAAATAGGGGAGCGCCTGAATCTCCACCGCGTCCCCACGCTTCACTGGAAACGAAATTGGGGTCCGTTGACTCGTCGAATCTCAAGAAAAGAGCGTCAACGTCGTTCCCATTCCCAAAGGTCACATTGTCCAAAAAACCAGTTACTCTGTTGCGGCCAACAGCCTGATTCGTTGCACTGGAACTGCTGGCAGTCGACGAACGTCCCACCATGAAGACCTCGTCGCCTTGGAACGAACCAGCGTTGGCAAATCGATTGGCCGTTAGAGTTTCCGTTGCAAAGTCATAAACCTTGATCGAACTAGGGACATTGGCGTTTAGGAACGAAATGTAAAGATCAGTCGAGCCCACTCGCTGACCACCCGGGATTACGGTTCGCTGCACCGGCGTACTGGTGGGGTCGTTGTCGGGATAGAACAAAATTGTCCCAGCGGCTCTTCGATGATTTGCACTCAAGACTGCATTGGGTGCAATCAACGTGCCCCATGGACTGCGACCTTCAACCACATCATTTCGCCGACCCACACCACTCAAATCAAAACCATTCGCCACAAAACTTGGCGAATTAGTGAAGCGATCATTAGTAGCCGCTGAAAAACCATCGATCAAAATCGCGCCATCTACCGTGCCAGTCGTCGATAGGAATAAAAATGCACAGAGAAACCAAGAACGATGATTAATAATGAACATAGAAAAAACCGAAGCGCGTGCCCAAAAGATAAACTACGAATCATCAGGAAAATATTAACAATCACGCGTTGAACGACTGTTGGAACAGTTCGTGATTTCAAGACGCTTGTCCAGTATACGCCGATTAACTTCTTTGGACCCAAGGATTTTCGCTATCTGAAATTCTGATTTCATCCATGATGAAATCGACGATCATTGGAATCACCTCGGATGCTTCGTTGACCAAGGCTGGTCCGGTTAGCGATGTCTCGATCATCTCAAGCTTGAAGCCCGGTGCGGTACCCCCTCCGGCGCGGGTTTTAACGCCTTCGATTCGTTTGGCGATCCGGCGGGTTTCTTTTGCCTCCGGATTGTTCGTTCCGCCAATGATTAGAATCGGCAGTCGAAGTATGTTTGGGTCTTTCAAGGCTGGGTCGATCGGCACACCTTTGATTTGCTTATCCGGCGATACCATGACGATGGCCTTGACGTCTTGGCCCTGCTTCCTGCGACCGACGCTTGGAAAGCTCCAATCGCGTGCCGCCCATGTCGTTCCGAAAATGCAACCTTCACGAATCCCGATCACTACCAGTGCGTTTAGGTTTAAGTTTCCTGCGTTGTTTTCTTCTTTTAAAAATCCCTTCGCCTTTTCCAAATCCATCGCGATGATACTCGCGACATCGCGTTTACCCATTCGGGAAACGTCAAACTGCATTTCTTTGCCGCGGCGATCCGTGTAAGTCGTGCTGCCGCCATGCCCTCGGTAATCAGGGACTAAAACAGCGCAACCCGCGTCGCGAAGCGTAAGCACCAGTTGCAGGTAGGGACTCGCTTGCCCCTGCCATTCATGGACAATCAAAACCGGGATCGCTTCTTTGCCTTTGTCTGATGGAAAGTAAAACGATCGAACCTCGATTCCATCCTTGGTCTTCAAGATGACAGGTCGCGGCTTAAGCTTTTCGTCTTCTTCCTTTGACTTGCGTTTGGTCGGTCGACGCTTCGATGCCGATCGTGACGCTGTTGCCGAGCGTGACGCTGATGCCGATCGCGGTTTGTCCACAACCGCTTTAGCAGCATCCTTTGCTGGGGTAGTCTTGGGCGGCTGAGCAGACAGAGGGCCGCAGAGGATTAGCATCGCCGCAACGGTTACGAGCATCATGAAAAACAAGGCGAATTCACGGTGGCGTACTGATGAAGGCAGTGTCTGGGTTTTCTCGATAGCACGCATGCGGCAGTCTCTTGTGAGGCGAAAGTCAGCTTCCTTCACATTAAACGCATGCTTCGCAACGGTCAAACGAGCATTCGTGTTGAAAACAGATCCAAATCAACTGTTCTGGGATATTTTGGCTTGATCCTGGGTTCCGAATCTTCCAAGGCTAAATCAGTTTCTTACTTTGGAGTGTCCGCCATTGTCGCTTGGCTTTCCGAGCGACATTATTCACTCGCTTGAAAAACTGGGGTGCCCTTAGAATCTTCACCTTTCAGCATCGCAAGCTTGCTGCCTATAATTCCTTACGAGAATCCGGGTCCGTAACGCAGGCATTCCAATGATGAAAATTCGAATCACCGCTTTCGTCATTTTGATACAAGTGGGCCTCTCTTGTTGCTTCGCCCAGGTCAATCGTGGCGTTGAGAAAGATTCAGATATTGGCGATTCGAAGGTTGCTCAGCAGAGGCAAATCGAAAATCTCGCTCGGCAACTAGAGTCTCATCAGTTTGCAAAACGCGAGCGCGCCGCTACGGCGCTAGTGCAATTGGGGGCACCCGCACTGCCGATGCTTCTTCGACTGCGGAAATCGACCGAAGACCCGGATGTACGCAATCGCATTTCAGGACTGGTGCAACAAATTTCCGAATCTAGCATGCAGTTGAAAATTGATCGGTTCATGGCGGGTGAACCAGTTGATTTTGAAGGGTGGAATCGGTTTGCTAACTTGCTGGGTGACACCGCCACCGTTCGAGAGCTGTTTGTTCAGGTTCATTCGGAACACCCTGATTTGCTAACCCATTTGGATCAAGATGCCACCGAGTTGCAACGTTCCATGGATGTCGTTGAAGCCAAGGTTCAAAATCGGATGTTTGTCAAGCGGCAGCATCCGTCCAAAGCCGATACGATTGCGTTATTGTTGCCCGCTTTCAATCCAAAGGTCTCGTTTACCGCAGGATACGAAAACACGATCGTCGGCGTATTGGATCGCCTAGCCGCACAGCAGATGCGTCGTGATCCACGATTGGAGCCCGGACTTCGAAATTTGATCGGTCAGTGGATTTTGCGGTCTACGCTTGCCGGTCGCGTCGAGTCGTTAACGAAAGCCATGCAGTGGGATGTGGCGGAAGCGTTGCCGATCGCATTGTCAACGCTCAGCGAAACGGACGACATCCAGACGTTGGTGGTTTCGATGAAAATGATTGCCCGCTTTGGCGACGCATCCGACTCCGCTTCGCTCCAGAATCTGCTGACGGACAATCGCGTGATGGGCGAAGCTGGATATGGCAAGCGGCAACTCATCCAATCCCAAATTCGAGACGTTGCTATTGCAACGATCGCCATCCTGAACGACGTCCCATTGGCTGAAGTCGGATTTCCGCAGGCATCAAAGCATGCCATGTTTGGATTCACGATTCTTGGAATCGGTTTTCCAAAAGGGCAGGATGGAAGTCGCGAGAAGAGTCTGTTGCGCGTCGCAGAATTGATTTCGCCTACGCCTCCCAATGGGTCCTAGCGTTACGCCGAACATCTGCAAGGCCCTTTGAATGTTTCACCTGCGTAGCGGCGCGGTGTTAGCTAAGTTAGATTCAACGTTCTTGCATGAATCTAATCTCAATCAAAGGAAGTTTTATGGCCACGCTTCAATTCTGTGGTGCCGCTGGTACCGTCACTGGATCCTGTTCCCGTGTAGAATCCGAATCCGCCTGCTTTCTGGTTGATTGTGGTCTCTTTCAAGGCAACTACACAACGCAGCAATTGAATCTTGGCGACTTTCCTTTCAATGCAGCTGAGCCAGAATTCTTAATCCTGACGCACGCCCACATCGACCATAGCGGCTTGCTGCCCAAGCTAACCAAAGCTGGATTCAAGGGGCCGATCTACACGACGCCAGCGACCGCAAGGCTTTTGGAGTTCATGCTGCTTGATTCGGCTTACATTCAAGAATCCAACGCTCAACGGCAAAATCGAAAAGCCGAACGCCGTGGTCAGGAATTGGTCGAACCGCTTTACTCGATCACCGATGCCGAGCAAACACTTACGCAGCTTAAAACCTTTGACTACGAGTCTTGGTTTGAGCCAACCGATGGCGTCCGCGTAAGGTTCTGGAACGCGGGACACTTGCTCGGGTCATTGTCGGCGGAAGTGGAAGTTGCCGAAGCGGGGAAATCGATTCGCATGCTATTTTCAGGTGACTTGGGGCCTGAGGAAAAAGCGTTCCATCCTGAACCCGACGCTCCGGCCGGTTACGACTACGTCATCTGCGAAAGCACGTATGGGAATCGAGACCGCGATGACTACACGCTGGAAGCTCGGCGCGAGGCCATGAAAAAGGAACTTCAAAAAGGACTTAGCCGGGGCGGAAATGTGGTCATTCCTTCTTTCGCTGTCGAGCGGAGTCAAGAATTGCTCCACGACATTGCTGTGTTACTGGATTCCGGTGAAATACCCGACGCGACGGTTTACCTTGATTCGCCTCTGGCACGCAAGGCAACAGAAGTCTTCATCGATTTTGCGGGCAGCATGGAAGACATCGAGATCGAATCGAAGGAACTGTTTCGGCATCCCAATTTTAATATCACCGAAAGTGTTGCTGAAAGCAAAGCGATCAAGGATGTCAAGAAAGGAGCGATCATCATTTCCGCCTCTGGAATGTGTACTGCCGGTCGTATCAAGCACCATTTGAAGAACAATATCTATCGCCCAGAGTCGACGATTCTCTTTGTGGGCTATCAGTCGCCGGGAACCCTTGGTGCGATCATTACTGATGGTGCGAAAAAGGTTCGCATTCACGGCAAAGAGTATCAAGTGCGGGCCGATATTCGTCGTCTCGGGAATTACTCTGCACACGCCGACCAACCGGAATTGGTCAATTGGTTAGTTGAACGTGGGCCCGTTCGCGGTGGGTTGTTCCTTAATCACGGTGAAGACAAGTCCAGGCAAGTGTTGAAGGATTTGATGGCCACCAAGGGGATGGACGCTGACAAGATTTTCTTGCCAGGGTTTGACGAAAGCTTCGAGCTTGTCGCCGGCGGTACCGCTCATTCATCCGCCCGGCCAGAACCACGCATCCCCGTCGACCAATTGGAATTCGATTGGCACAACGAGTACGCCAAGTTTATCTTGAACTTAAGCTCTCAGTTGCAAGCAGCCGACACAGCAACCGATCGTCAGAAGTTGATGCAGGACTTGAGTAAGGTTCTAAGCGAAGGTTAGGTTCCAGGGCGAATCTGTTTTGCACTTTGGAGTGCTCGGCATTGTCGTTCGGCTCTCCGGGCCGATGACGCTATCGGCTCGGAGAACCGAGCGACATTGATCGGATTGAAAAACTGACTTGCCCTGGGTTAGTTGCGCGTGCCGATGACTGGCACACCCGTAGGCCGAATGGAGCCAAAGCGACATCCGGCAACATTGGTACCAAATCAAGTGTATTGCCGGATGTCGCTGCGGCTCCATTCGGCCCACGAAATGTGAGTGTATGGCTAACACCTACCTTTCGTATTCGATCACGACCTTGCCGACGTGCTTTTGCGATGCGAAGTAACGGTAAGCGTCCAGTGATTCATCAAATGAAAACGACTTGTCAATCACAGGCTTGATCTTGTTTGTGATCATCGCGTCAATGGTTCGCTCGTGCATCGTACGACTACCAACATAAATGCCACGAATGTTTAGCAAATTAAATACGCTCAGCATGGGGCTGATCTTTGCCGAAGGTGAATCCAGGACTCCAATTAGATGAATGTTGCCCCCGACTTTGGTGCTTTTGATTGATTTCTCCAGCGTGCCCGGCCCGCCAACTTCCACGACGTGGTCGACACCTTCACCATCGGTTAACTGTTTTACTTCGCGATGCCAATCGGGATGTGCTTGGTAGTTGACAGTTTGGTCGGCCCCAAGCGACTTTGCGATTTTTAGCTTCTTGTCGCTTGATGAGGTAATAATGACGCGAGCGCCGGCTGTCTTCGCTAGCTGCAACGCAAAGATGGAAACGCCACCGGTCCCCAGCAGCAAGACCGTCTGCCCTGCCATCAATCGATTGACTTCAAACAATGCATGCCAAGCCGTGACGGCGGCGCATGGAATCGTGGCGGCTTCGCCAAAGGTCATCGAATCCGGGATTGCGACGATTGAGTTTTCTGGGACAACCATGAACTCCGAAAGTACACCATTAATGCCGCCACCGAGGGACGTTCGCAGCATCGCGTCGTCGACCGATCCATCAATCCAATTTTGCACGAAGATCGGGCTGACGCGATCGCCGACCTTCCACTTCGTGACTCCATCACCGACCTCGGAAATTTCGCCAGCACCATCGGACAGAGGCACTACGGGCCGAGTGTCATTGCGCAAATACCCGCCCGCAGCAACACCCAGATCGCGATAGTTCAGCGACGCCGCACGCATACGAATCTTGACGGTTCCCGGACGACAATCGGGTTCGGGTTGATCAATACACTCGATCGCGTCAATTCCGGCGTCCGTTTTTACAAGATAGCTTTTCATAATAATTCTTATTTGGAGTGCTGAACTTTGATCAGAGCATCTTCAAATTTGTTAGAGATGTAGATGTAGGCCGGAACAAGCGAAGCGCAGTTCAGGCAATACAACACCGTGCAAATCAACACCGTGCAAATCAACACCGTGCAATGCAACACCGTGCAATGCAACACCGTGCAAATCAACACCGTGCAATGCAATTGCCTGAACTGCGCTTCGCTTGTTCCGGCCTACAA
>CAYVAN010000152.1:9629-11135 GCA_964449225.1 uncultured Rhodopirellula sp. | reverse complement strand
TCGGTGCCCGTTCCGCTTCCGAACTTGAACAACATCGCCTCGCTGCACGCGAGCCGCATGATGTCTTCCATGTTGTCGTCAACGGCCTGGATGAAGCACGCCGACCCCTGCGGAAATTCGTAGGGGTTTTCCGGTTGAGCGGTTGTTGCGTTTGCTTCGTCCCAATGCCAATTGCACTTGTCGCCGACGACGCCGTATTGAGCGTGCAGACCAACGTTGAACCAAACAGGACTGTTGAACGCACCGTGCTGATGCAAGCACAACCAGGTCAAGTCGCGGTAGTAGCGGTCGCCGTCTTCGGGCGAATCAAAGTAACCGTCGGCCAAACCCCAATCGGTGATGGTCCGGGTGACGCGGTGAATCAGTTGACGAACACTGCGTTCACGTTCACCTTCGGTGCTGGGGTCGCCGTAGAAGTACTTTGACACAACCACGTTGGTCGCCAGTTGGCTCCAACCGGCGGGGACTTCGCAATTGGTCTGCTCGAACAACGCGTTGCCGCTTTCATCCTTGATCGACGCGCTTCGCAAGTCCCACTGAGTGGTCTCGAAAGGCGTTTGATCGTTCTGAGGGCAAAATAGCGATTCGATCTTTAGACCGCTTTTGCCACGTCGCTTCGTTTTGCCAAACTTGGCCGCAGCGTACTTTGCGCCGTGCTCTTGATTGACCTTCTGGATCGCAGCATCATCGCTCGCTGCGTTTCCGGCTGGGGATTTGACGTCGGGGGTGGACAGAACGGTGGCCATAAACTTTGAGACTCCTTAAGTGTCATCCGTGGACCGGTAACCGACGCCAAGCTTCGCTTCGCCCCGACAATTCGCTTCCCAATTCCCGCCGAATCAATCGGAAGTGGGGAATCAGAGCGAACCAGGACGAACTCCGTGCGAAACGGCGACCACCAGCCAATATACTTGCCAAAACACAAACAGTGTACATTTGTCGCTCAAATCATAGTCGGCCTCAACCCCCCTGCGGGGCGTTTTTGAGACCGCGAGCGCCATCAACAACGTTTTCCTCAAACTTTCAGTAAACGTTAATGACAGCACTACCGGTAGTAGCTACCGCCTGCCCTGACCACTAGATATGGGCGACCGAAGAATCCTAGCGATTTGGCCGACCGAGTCAAATTCAAATTTCCTGGCGTGCTAACTTGTTGTCACCAGAGTGCTTATGCGCCTTGGGGGCTACGTGAACAACTGGTCTTCATTTCATGTCCTGATGACGTAACATCAACGTTGATCGAGGTTTAGTGAAGATTTGATAGCAATTGCGTCGCCGAAGTGGAAAACTTGTCAGAATTAGGAAATTATTGATGCGTGTTTTGCAGGTCAATTGTCTCAACGGACCAGTCGCGTTGATCGAGACATCGCGAGTTACGAACAAACGGCTGCAATGTCGCTCGGCTCTCCGAGCCGATAGCGCTTCCGGCTCGGAGAGCCGAGCGACAATGCAGACAGCGCTTTCGGCTCGCAGAGCCGAGCGACATTGCAGACAGCGCTTTCGGCT
>CAYVAN010000152.1:0-9619 GCA_964449225.1 uncultured Rhodopirellula sp. | reverse complement strand
CTCCGGCCGTTTTGCGCTTGGGGCGGGCAGCGCGGCGCGACAATGGGGAACGCTCCGAAGTGAAAAAGTGATTTGCGCTGGGCCCAGCACCCTCGCGATTTTTGACAACGATCATAGACTCTTATATCCAAACCCCCATGCACTCCTAAAACGCAACCCAGCGATGTCCGCAAGCGAAGAAGACATTTACGCAGAACACGTTCTCGATCACTACGAGGATCCGTACCATCGTGGGCCGCTCGATACGGCGACTCATACCGACGAAGGTAAGAATCCGCTGTGTGGTGATGTCGTTCACATTGATTTAAAAATGGACGATGATGGCAAGATCGTCGAAGCATGGTTTGAAGGCGATGGCTGTGTCATCAGCCAGGCGTCTGCATCCATGCTGATGGAGAAAATTGATGGCAAGACGTTGGAAGAGGTCCAAGCGTTTACAGCCGATGAGATGCTGGAATTGTTTGGTCATCGTTTGACACCCAACCGCCAGAAATGCTGTTTGTTGTCGTGGCGAATTTTGCAGGGCGCTTTGAAGTCGCCCGTGGCCACCGACGATGATGCTGATGAATCCAACGGAGCGCGGCGAAAATTTGGCGGCCCAACGCTTGGCGAAGAGACTTAAACCCACCAGATCCATTTAATACGAAACCCAGCACTCTATGACGGCTCTCACCGCCTCTGACGAAGCCACCTTCGAGCCACTGCTCGATTCTCGCAACGACTTCCCGGTCCTGGACCGCAGCACCGCCAGCGATGCTCCCTTGGTGTTCTTGGACAACGCCGCCAGCACCCAGCGACCGGTTGCCGTCATTGAAGCGATGGGCGATTGCTACCGTAACTATTACGCCAACGTTCATCGCGGCATCCATACGCTTAGCGAAGAATCCACCGCAGCCTACGAGCAATCGCGAACCGTCGCAGCGAAATTCATCGGTGCAACCAAGGATCACGAAGTCATTTTCACCGCAGGTGCCACCGCCTCGATCAACACGATTGCACGTACTTGGGGTGATGCCAACCTTGGCCCCAACGACGTGATCCTTTTGACGATCGCCGAACACCACGCCAACATCGTGCCTTGGCAACAACTTGCCCAGCGAGTCGGTTGCAAGATTGAATTCTTACCGATCGGCGATGATTTTTTAATCAGCGACGATGTGGTTGAAACGGCATTGCAAAAATATCAACCCAAGCTGTTCGCCTTCACCGCCGCCAGCAACGTGTTGGGGACTGAAAACCCGGTGAAACGATGGACAAAGATGGCTCATCATCACGGTTCGACCGTTTTGATTGATGCCGCCCAAGCTGTTCCGCACCGAGCGGTGAACGTCCAAGACTGGGACGCCGACTTTGTGGTTTTTAGCGGACACAAAGTATGCGGCCCCACGGGCATCGGTGTTCTTTACGGCAAAGAAACGTTGCTCGATGCGATGCCGCCATTTCTCGGTGGCGGAGCGATGATCGACGAAGTCAAGACGACGGGGTTCACGACGGCAGCGCTACCCGACAAGTTCGAAGCCGGTACGCCGCCGATTGCTGAAGCGATTGGACTTGCTGCCGCGATGCGTTACGTCAGCAACCTTGGACTCGATACCATCGCCAAGCACGAACATCGCATGTGTCAGCGAGCCGATGCGGCGCTGCGGGCGATGGACGGTGTGAAGGTAATTGGCCCGACACCAGATAAAAAAGGCGGCATCGTCAGCTTTCAAGTTCATCGCATCCATGCCCACGACGTGTCACAGGGACTGGATCACGAAGGGATCGCGGTTCGCGCCGGACATCACTGCACGATGCCGCTGCACGAGTTCCTGGGCGTCACAGCGACGTCCCGAGCGAGCTTTTACTTTTACAACACGATGGACGAAGTGGACCTATTCATCGAATCGTTAGCGAAGGTGCAAAAAAAGTTTGCACCGACCGGACGGCGACGAAAACGGTCGTAAAGGAACAGCCGGTTTGGTGGGCGAACGCTCCGCGGTCGCATGCGTGCGAATCCGACCGCAGGCCGTTCGGCCACATTGATTTAACGTCGGTGCTAACCGACTTTCTGATTCGGCTGGCCTGAACGGTGGATCCGCATCGATTCAATTTTTCGATTGCTGGCTCTCAGGATCTCAATCTCGATCTCTTCGATCGTTAGTTTATGGCCTTCATCGGGAATCGCACCGGTGTGATAGAGCACGTAACCGGCAACGGTCTCGTAATCTTCGCTTTCGGGCAGGCCCCAATCAAGCATCTCGTTCAAGTCGTCGATCATGACGCGGCCATCGACTTCGACCGTTTCGTCATCGATCACTTCGACGCCGAACTCTTCCTCGGCATCGGATTCGTCGACGATCTCGCCGACGATTTCTTCCAATGCGTCTTCGATGGTGACAACACCGGCGGTCTGACCAAATTCGTCCAACACGATTGCCATGTGGCTTCGTGAATGCAGGAATTCGCGAAGCATCGATTCAACGCTTCGAGAATCAGCGACATTCCAAGGACGACGCATCACATCGACCAACTGCTGTCCCCTGATCCCCGAAGCTTTAGTCCCTGCAACTTTAGTCCCTGCAACTTTAATCCCCGAAGCACTGTTTCCAGAATCCCCGTTCCCAGAATCTGCCAAGTAAGGCAGTAGATCTTTGACATACAATACGCCAACGATTTGATCGAGCGTTTCTTTGTACACGGGAAAACGAGTACGCCCCGCCTTCACAACCTGCTTCAAAATTTTGTCCCAATCCCACGTCACGTCGATCGCGTCGACTTCGCTGCGGGAGGTCATGATGTGCGAAACCGTATTTTCGTGCAGCGTTACCACACCTTGGATCATTTCGCGAACACCCGGACCAAAGTAGCCTTCCCGCGTGCCAGCGGTGACCATCGTTCGAATTTCATCTTCCAATTGTTCTTCGTCTTCGTCTTCGTTTTCGGCGGTGCCCATCAATCGCCGCGTCACCATTTCGATCAGTTGCCCCGGAGCCGACAAAGGGCTCATCACAATCGACAACGAACGCCAAAATGGCCAACTGTGATAAAGGACTGGCGTGGACGCGAAACGCGTTACCGCAGCGGGCAACCACACATGGACCATCATCATCATGCCGACCGCGCCAACGCCCCAAACCATCAACCGAATCGGTGGCGGTGAGACCTGATCGATAAAGATTGCGCCGGTCCCTGCGATTAGGAAGATCACTGTTCCCATCATTCGCAGATAGCCTGACCCGTCAATCGCATCGTCTTGATGATCAAGCACCGCGCCAAACCGATCGCGATTCTTTTTGAGCCGACAATAGGCTTCCAGCGACCGGCCCGCGAAGCGATCTAAAAGCTCGCTACCTAGTCCGCCAATGCTGCTGAGGATAAATCCGATCGCTGAAACAGCCCACCAAAGGTAAAGATGATTCACTCGGATGCCCCTTGGGTTGAATCAACACCGAATCGAACAATGTCGGTCATTCCAAGCGACTTCATCACTTCGGTCTCGCATCGCCGCATTTCGGCGCGATCTTCATCGCTGTGATCGTCTAAGCCAGCGATGTGCAGAACGCCATGAACGACGTACAACGCCAGCTCATGATCGATCGACCATCCCAATTCAATCGATCGCGTGCGAGCGGTATCGACGCTGGCGACCAATTCACCTTGCAACGTTGAATCTTCGGCCGAATACCCAAAGCTGATCACATCGGTCGCGTAATCGTGGCCAAGGTGTTTGGCGTTGATCTGCCGAATGGTCTCGTCATCTGTGATGCGCACGCCGATTTCACCGTGGCTAAAACCTCGGTGGAGCGCCGCGGCACGTGCCGCCTGACTGATCAATGTTGAATGGATGGGAGTATGGACCTGGGCATCGATCGTGATCTCCACGATGAGATGGAAGGCGTCAGGTTCCGGCGGAGGTTCGTTCACTGAAAAGCTTAGGCGGCGGGAATTACGAGCAACGGAAGGGCGGCCCGATGAAAGTTTAGGCAGATTGCTGACCAGGATACTTGACTCTTGCGTGATAAATCGCGGTCAACGATTTCACGAGGCTTCGCCTGACACGGTCGAGTTGCCTGAAGGTCAGTCCACATTCATCGAATTGACCATCGCTCATTTTTTTGTTCGCGATTGATTCGACTAGGTTTGTGATTCGCGATGGCGTCGGATCGACCAAGGTTCGGCTAGCGCTTTCAACAGTGTCAGCCAACATCATGACGGCGGCTTCCAGCGTCTGCGGCTTTGGTCCTGGATAGCGGAAATCCTTGTCGCTGACCGATTCACCATTGGGGTCTTCTTCGCTGCGACGTGCCGCTTCGCGATAGAAGTACTCAACCAGCGTCGTTCCGTGATGCTGCAAAATGAAATCGATGATCGGTTCGGGCAAATGGTGACTGCGAGCCAGATCAGCCCCGTCTTTGACGTGCGCGATGATGACAAGCGTGCTCATCGCGGGCTGTAGCGAATCGTGTTGATTGATTCCTGCCGATTGGTTTTCAATAAAATACTCGGGCTTGAACATCTTGCCGATATCGTGGAAGTAAGCGCCCACGCGAACGAGCAACCCATTGGCACCGATCGAATCGGCGGCCGCTTCGGCGATCGAGGCGACATTGATCGAGTGGTTGTAAGTCCCCGGCGCACGCTGGGCTAAACGACGCAGCAGTGGGTGCGAGGCATCGCCAAGTTCCAGCAAGCTGAGGTCGGTTTGAACGCCGAAAGCCTTTTCGACTAACGGTAACAATCCAGTCATCGCAAGCGACGAAACCAAAATGTAAACGCCCGCTCGCATTGCCTCTTTCAATAATCCCCAAAACACCATGTCGGCCTGTGGCCCACGATACACCAGTTCGATCCCCGACCCTAAAGCTCCGGCCGAAAGCGTTTGCCCGGTCACAATTCCGACACCGACGACGGTCAACAAGGTAATCAAACCCGAAACTGCCCCGACGTAAAGCAAGTGAGTTCGTGTGCGAATGCGACCAAGCAGCAAGATACAGCTGGTACACGCGGCGGCCATGGAAACCAATTCCGCCAAGTCGCAGCCCTGGAACAATGTCATCGAAACGCAAGCAG
This sequence comes from uncultured Rhodopirellula sp., assembly GCA_964449225.1. Taxonomy (GTDB): domain Bacteria; phylum Planctomycetota; class Planctomycetia; order Pirellulales; family Pirellulaceae; genus Rubripirellula. The sequence continues at coordinate 4,567 of CAYVAN010000152.1, read as the reverse complement.
CTGCCATCAACAACAACGCTAATTCACGCCCGTACACGACCGACAGCACAATGGAAGCCATCACCAACGGGATCAATTCACCACGCCAACGATCACCCGACACCCAATAACCCAGGACGATCGCAAGCACGATCACACTTAAAAGCTTGGCAAGCTTCCATCGATCCAACAGCAGTGATCGATCATCGACAAAGAAAAGATAGGAACCGCATAGCAGGTACAAAGCCGCGATCATCCCGCCGTAGGCCGCAACGCGGGCAAGCTTGTCGGCAAGCGTCATTTTTCCGACCAGCTCGTTCCATTCTTTTTCCAACAGACCAATTTCTTTGTTGGTCAACGGCTTTCCCGCTTCGGCCAATTGTGATTCGCCAAACCGGTAAGGCGTCATGACCGGTTCGACCGAGGCGGCCGCTTCTATCCGAGCCCGTTCACTGCGTTGGTCGTCGTATTGAAGCGTTTCGTAATCTTTCAATCGGGTCACGATCCAATCGCCAATCATCTGCGCGACTTTTTGCGTGGACTCGCTTTTGCTCTCTTCGCCAGTAAACCGTGTGCGGAATTGCTCTTTGAGTTGCTTGACCAGTTCCAACGATGCTTCAGCTATGCGAACATCGCTAACGTCCACCGGTTTGTATTCATCCGGCAGACCCGCACGATAAACCTGGATAAGATCCTTGCTGCCCTGATCGGGTTTGTGAGTCAGGTTTAGGATCACTCCTTTCTCGAAATTCTTTTTCATTGCAATGTCGAGTGCTTCCTGCAACTTCTTTAGTTCTTTGTCTTCGGCCAAGACATCTTTCAGCATCGCGAAACGCATTGCCGGTGTGTCCAGCGTTTCGTTGTCGGCTGGCAAAGCTGCTCGGGCGATATCATAGAACTGGCTAAACGCCAACTTCTCTTCTTCGGTTAATTCTTCGTAGGAACTTTCGCTCAGCACCAAGAACAACTGATCGCGCAATGCCGCCTGCAATTGTTTTAGCGGTTCGGTTCGATTGCGATAAAAAGCCAGGGTTTCACGACGACGCGTATTTTGAATCGCCTTGGTTTCTTCCACGTTGGGCACTTCAAAAGTAACCCGGCTAACTAAGTCGCGTGCGGGAATCGCTCCGACGCGGAAAGCGAATGGTGGTCGCCAGCTTTGACACAGCACCAACAACAACAGCGCACCGGTGATCGCAATTCCAAAACGTGCAAACACATCGGTCTTGTTGGCATCTTGCCACCACTGGATGAGCCGTGGTTTTTGGATGCCGAGCGAATCAATCCGCTCTTGGCGGTTTCGCGGTTTGGGTTGTCCACTCATCGCGGGCGGTAGGTCATCAATCGATGACTAACCTGAAACTTCCTCGCTGGTGTTGTCTGATTCGTACGCGGCAACAATCTTTTGCACCAAACGGTGACGCACGATATCGCTTGCGGTTAATTTAACCAAACCAATGTCGTCAATGTTTCCGAGTCTTTTTATGGCGTCTTTTAGCCCACTGGTGACGCCGCGAGGCAAATCCAATTGCGTTGCGTCGCCGCTGACGACCATCTTGCTGTGTTCGCCCATCCGCGTCAGAAACATTTTCATCTGCGGAACGGTCGTGTTTTGAGCTTCATCCAAAATGATGAATGCATCATTGAGCGTTCGGCCCCGCATGTAAGCTAGCGGAATCACCTCGATAATGTCCTGCTCCATAAATTCACGCGCTTGGTTGAAGTCAACCATTTCGCCCAGCGAATCCATCAGCGGCCGCAAATACGGATTCAATTTTGCTCGCAAATCACCGGGCAGGAAACCAAGACTCTCTCCCGCTTCGACCGCAGGTCTGACCAGGACAATTTTGCGGACGTTGCCCGCGCGAAGTGCTTCGACCGCCATTGCGACGGCTAAATAGGTTTTGCCGCAACCCGCTGGCCCGGTCGCAAACGTTAAATCGTGATCGCGAATCGCATCCGCATAAAGGGCTTGTCCCTTGGTTCGCGGTTTGATCCGACGACCGGCATGTTGGATATTGATTTCTTCGCCGGTGGCCGGTTGATGCAACGCGCTTCCGCTGCGATTCATATCGGGTGCCGGTGCGACACCTTCTTCGGCAGCGGCCTTGTCAATGTCGCCGACGCTGAGTTCCCCCTGTTTGCGAGACAGGTGACGTAGTTTTTCCATCACCCGCGTCGCCTTTTGAACCGACTCTTCTTCACCACTGATTCGAACGCTGCCGTTTCGCTGCGTGATGCTAACATCAAACAGTTTGCGAAGGCGGCGTAGATGCTGATCGCGAGGCCCGAAAAGGGCCAAGATTTCATCGCGATCGGTGATCGAAAGCGTGGTTTCGGTCATTTGTTTTCCAAGGATGGTCGGATGGTTATCCATCCAAATTGCGGTTGCCCGAATTATATCGGTTCCAGGCTATCGGTTGTGCGCCAATCGCGGTCAGTTTTCAGTCAGAAGTCTAGCTCATGCTGCAACGCCGGCAGCAAAGCACAAATAAGCAGGTAAAATCGTTGCAATCAGTGAATCGCTGACATCCCAAACGCCACCCAAACCGGGCAGCAGGGTGCCGCTATCCTTCGCAGCACTATCGCGTTTGATCATCGATTCCGCCAAATCTCCGATCAAACCAGCAACCGCAAGCAACGGGCCAAGCAGCAAAGATCCGAAGAAAGGCGTCGCAAGTCCGATCACCACAGCCTCGCCAACCGGGCCGTTTGCCCCATTGGCGATCAACGGAAAAAGCCATTGCAGGCATGCGAATGCAACGATGGTAGCGGTAACGATACCCCCGAAGAGGCCCTGCCAAGTCTTCCCAGGGCTAAGACGCGGGATCAATTTATGTTTGCCAAAGCTCTTTCCTGCAAAGTAAGCACCCGCGTCGGCCGATTTGGTCACTGCGATCATGGTCAACAAAGCTGCCAAACCCCAGTTCCCCTCGCCAAGTGATCGAAGGGCGACCATCAACGCAAATGGCAGCCCTGCGTATGCTGACACAAACACGCCCGAAAAGGTGCGCTCGATTGTTCCTTCTTCATCCGCTCGATAACGATTCATTTCGACCATCAGCGTAATAAACACCGCTGCGATCCCACCGATCACAATCCAACCCAAGGATCCAACGGGGCAATCCGATGGATAGGTTGCTCCCATGATCGGCCACGCCATCGGGATCGTCGACGACAATGTAACCACAGCCGTTGCCGCTAGGGCACTTGCCCGTTGGCATTGCCGACCGCTGGCGCGAACCATCGTTGCAATGTCCCAAGCCGTGCCGAGCGAAAAGAACAACAACAGCGGCAGCAGCCACAAACCCTCGGCACCGATGATGCTGTAGTTTCCATCCAAGTACAGCAATGCCGCAACAGCAGTGATGATGATGGCCGAGGTTCGCAAGCGATCTTTTAACACAGAAATTCTTTCTTAAGTGGCATAGGCTTCCAGCGTGTGTTCGTTGAAACGAAAGAGCAGAAGCCTACCCCACATCCAAGCCACCGAACCTGCGCTGCCGACAAGCAAATTCCTCGATGGCACCCACAAAATCTTCTCGTTCAAATTCGGGCCAACATTTTTCAGTCATCCACATTTCAGCGTAGCTAATTTGCCATAGCAAGAAGTTGCTGACCCGCATGTCGCCACCGGTCCGAATCAAAAGATCAATCTCGGGCAGCCCGTCGGTGTAAAGTTTGCTTGCGAACATCTCCTCATCAATGTCAGACGAAGCTAACTTCCCCGATGCAACTTCATCGGCAAGCAGCCCAGCGGCCCGCGTGATTTCATCGCGACCGCCATAGTCGATCGCCAACACCAATTGAGTGCCGGGATTGTCGGCCGACATCTCAAGCGTGCGATCCATTTGCTCCAGCACATTGGCTGGCAAACGATCGCGGCGACCAATCACTTTTAAACGCAGGCCCTGGTCCATGATCGTCCGACGTTCCTCGATCAAATACTGTTCTAGTAAGTGCATCAAGAAATCTAGTTCGGTCTGCGGCCGTTTCCAGTTCTCGCTCGACAAACAATACAACGTCACCGCTTCGATCCCCAGCTCGGTTGCGGTTTCGCTAATCATCCGAACCGTGCTGACGCCCCGGCGATGCCCTTCGACACGAGGCAGATCGCGAGACGTGGCCCAGCGTCCATTTCCATCCATGATGATGGCGATGTGATGCGGCGTTTGCAGTTTGTTTGGCATCAATGGGAAAAGAAAACGCGGGGGTTAGAAACGGCTCACGATGTTTTGGTCGTTGTTTTTCACTGATTTAGTCCGAAGAACCCGTCCCGCTTGCGGGAAAGGACAGGACAGGTTGTTTCCAAGTCATTGTTGTTTGATTCACTCTCCCCCTCCAATCAATGCAAAACTGGAGATAAGCGAGCCTTTGCGAGCAGAGGGCGTCAGCAGGCGGTCGGCCTGCCCGGCCGCCGAAACGCCCGTTCCTCCGGTATGCGCGTCAAAGTGAAAACTTGCTTTATGTAGTGTCACCATAGCTAAACTTAAAAACTGCACGACCGCAGGGCAAATCAGTTTTTCACTTTGGAGTGTTCCCCATTGTCGCGGGGCGCTCCCCGGCCCAAGCGCGGTGGGGGCGGGGG
>CAYVAN010000151.1:0-11173 GCA_964449225.1 uncultured Rhodopirellula sp. | reverse complement strand
CACCACCGGGTAGGTTGAAGGTGTCTTCGACCGCCGCGCCATCTTGGCGAGGGTTAGCCACTGTACCGTCATCATTGAGGACAACGGGACGTTCCGCATCAGGAAAAAGGTCATTGAAAGCACCGGCTTCATAATTGAACGCCAAACTGGATCCGCCGGGGGATGGATCTCGAGTGCCATTAAAGGTGGCATTGATTCCATGCCCCGCATCTGCACCACGTTGGGTCGTGGTATGCCAAAGGTTGAATCCAAGTGTGCTAAAATCTAAACCGCGAGCACCCGCAACACCCGTCGAAATGACGCTTCGTCCGCCCGCAAAGATGTTCTGCAATTCTCCAGCAGTATTGAAGGCGTAAATGTCTCCGCTTGTGGTGATGCCAAACAAGGTTTGCCTAAGTTCACCATCATTGAAACTAACCGGGCCGCTTCTCAATCCAGAGAAGGTCACACCGGACTGACCAAGGCGGATCAAGTCGGTTGCGGTTGTAACCGGTGTTCCGACTTGTCTTACTCCTGACGTGCCAAGGGTTCCACTAGGAACTACGTACAAACCACCGTTGGTGTCCAAGGCGTACAGGTTTTGAGAACCGTTTGTTTCGGTCACCAATTCAACGCCAGTCACGATTCCGTCTTGTCCTAAACCGCCGGCAACGAGTGCGCCGTTGGCAATGTTAAGGGACCGTCCAGAATTGGTGGCAGGCGTGACAGTGATCGTCGAACCTGCAAATGCACTTGCGACCGCGTTTGAAATACGTTGAGCGACCGTCGACGCTGTGTCACCAGGGAACGCCAACACCGTTTCGTTCGTGCTGGTGCCCGCATCACCGGATTGAACGAAAGCTGACGTGTTAAGGGTGACGGAATTGCCGCCGGGGAATGACAATTGATTGCCGTCATTGACGACGGAAATTCCAGCAGACCGCATCGCGTCAGCCAGCCGTGAAACCACGATTGTCGAGTCGGAGAACTCTGAAACGTTCACCCCAACTGCACCCGCTGAAACGGTACCGTCTCCAATTTGAACAACGCCATCGCCAAGCACATTGAGCGATGGAGCGACTGGACTGTTGAATGTGACTTCGTCGCCGATCGCTAAAGCTTGTAATTCAGGAATGTTCTGATTGATTTGATCTGCAAGAGTGGTTGCAAGCAGGTCCGCAGAGAGCGGTTGGCCTGCCGCATTCAGGGTGGCGATAGGAATGCTGTTGGTTCCGACGATGTCGTCACGAGAGAACTCGAACTGAATAGGAATTCCACCATCGCTCGACAATTCGACGATCGTTCCATCCGCTAAGTTGCCATCCGGCGCTGCCGGGGAAAGTTGAAGTCTCGTACCGGTATTAAACTCAAATACCTGTGAATCAACTGTGACCTGATCACCATCAAGCACAGCGGACCCCGAGGTGGAGAGTGTCACACCTGATTCGATTTCAAAGGTAAAGGTCTCCGTTCCGTCGGTCAGCGTAAAAGTATCCCCGTCTACGAGTGACGGGACTCGTAAACCAGCTGCGTTGGTTTCGACAGGTGCGGTGATTCCAAGTTGAGAGAGAATGCCACCTTGTGGGGCCGTTTGAATCTGCCCGACTTCACGAGGACTTGTACCAGCACCGTTCACAAAATCCGTAAACGTAACCGGCAGACCATTGGACAGGCCATTATCAGGTATGAATTCGTAAAGGATATTCGTTGCGTAATCGTTCGCTGATGGGAAGACAGCGGGGAAGTCGGACCGGTTCGCTACGAAGAAACCTTGCTCTTGCCCACCAAGGTTCGCGATTGTCGTTGCCTCAACATTCAAGCCGACGTTCGCAGTGGCAACCGAGATCGTACCATCATCTGCCACGATTTCCGTGAATGTTGTGATTCCCGCACCAGAGCTTATGGGGGCACTCAGTGCGCCGGTTCCTGTGTCAATTCGATAGTAAAACCAACTGTTGTCGGACGGGATCCGGTTATTGAAACCGCTGTACGCAAACAGTTCGCCATTGGCGCCGAAAGCAATCTCTTCGATCTCGTCTGTAAAGTTTCCAACCGTTCCGTAGTTCTGACCGGTAAACGGATTGACCAAGACCAGGCTGCTGCCGGTGTTGACGTACAACAACACATCATCGAGCGAGTAGTCGACGATCGAATTATCGTCGAACAGGAGTGGTGTGGTTGGTGTTGTCGCTGTTCCTCCACCGGAGGATCCGATTCGGTCTTCGGCGATTCGGGTGACCGAATCGATGGGTTCTAGTCGAAGCAGCGGGTTTGCCGAGTTAGCGTTGAAGAACTGGTCAAGCGGCGCGGGAACTTGTTGCTGGTTTGAAATGGCAACAAAGTAGTTTCCTTCGCTGAGTTCGGCGGCACCGATGAACGGATCCTCCGGCGCGGCCGAGCCACGACTGAGGTCGTCGGTATTGCTCGATGATGCGACGCCCGGTAAGTCATCGGCAATGTTGCTATCGCCGCCAACTAAGATCAGCTGACCAGCGTCATCAAAGACGTAGATTGCCGTGTCGGCGCGGGCAAAGCCAGATGCATAATCCAAATCAAACACGGTCGAAAAATACAGTGCTGCTTCGTCGCGTGTCAGGTTTTCGTAGTTGACGGTGAACGAATACCAATCAACATCTGTCGCACCTTCTAGACTGCCAGCGAAAGAGATCGCGGCGTTGTCAGTCCGCAACAAGTTCGAATTTTCAGCTGTATCATTACCGCTGCCAAAATCACCCAGCGGTTGGGCGTTTGCAAGCGACCCATTGTCACCGGGGATTTCAAACTCTTCACCAAGCAGAGGTGAGTGCAGAGGTTGCCCGATGATTTGCAAGCCGTTGGTCGCATAGCGTACGTCGGCAAAATTGAACTGCGTGCCCGCTCGTTCGTCGATTTCGGACAAACGAACTTGCAGTTGATAATTACCCCTGGATAGACCATCGCCCACTTGGGCGGGGTCGGTCAACGTTGCGAAATCCAGCGGATTGGTTGTGTTGCTGCTGCGAACACGAATGTGATAAAGATTGCGGGTTCCGTTTTCACCTGGCAAACGAACTCGCAGTCCCGCATCTTTTGGATTGCTGGAATAGGCATCTTGGGTTTGCGAACCAACAATCGTTTCGGCGACGCTAGCGGTCACCGACGTGGTGCTGACCACACCAACGGTGCTTACCAAAATGGTGGGAATTGTGCGGCCAACAAAGGCATTGCCGTCGAATCGCAATTGAATGACAAAGTCATCGCCGAAACGCGAGATAATCGCCGGGTTGCCAGCACTAAATTGTCGCGATGAACGGCGATTAAGCGACGCGGTGATATCGCCTAATTGGTCGGGGTAAGCTGTTTCCAAGGCGGTTTCAATCGCCTGGGCCGGGTCAACCAAGAACGCAGCAACGGGGATGTCAACGGTATCTTCGCCAGCGATGCCAAGAGTGATCACCCCGGCGGTCGCGTCGACGATTGATTCACTGATGGTGATCTCTTGTGAATTGACTCGTTCGGTCACCGTGGATAGCGTTTGGGCTATGTCTGGATCGACACCCGATGCAACAAACAGGGCCGCTGGGTTGGTTTCAGCAAGCTGCGAATCGTTGGACGACGCGAGCACGCGTCCGTTGGCGTCGATGAGTTCGACGACGGAATCGAGTTGGTTACCAGTCCGGTCGATATCAAACCAGACTTCGGTGCCACTTTGTCCGATGAAGGAATAGACGTCGACATCGCTACGCTGCGTGATTGCACCATCGACGATGAAACCAAGGCGACGATTTTCGTCGCCCGCTTTCTCGTTGGGCGCGATTTCACCCAAGAACTGAGATTGGCTGGGGATTGAATTGTTGTCGATGAAAGCAGTGCGAACCGGTTCGGATTCGGCGACCGCAACAACATTACGATCATCCGCCGCTTCACGAACAACGATCCCGTTCCATGCACCAGACTGTGGCGCTGCAGCGGATCCTGATCCAAAGGTCTCCGCAATCACTTGCAAGTTGGTGCGGAAACTTGCACTGGTTGCCGTTGGGTCTACAAGCCATCCCAACGCCGACGTGATAATTCCCGGCCCGAAGTTCGGAATGGGGAATCGAGGATCGTTTTCAAGCGGAATGTCCGCAACGTCAATCGTTCCCTCAGGGACAAATGGCAAATCGAATACTGGATCATTAATTAGCTGAGGGAAAAGGTCAGCGATGAACCCTTCGTACGTTGCATTTTCCAGGCCATCGCCAGGCTCAAACTTTCCGAACTGGCGAAATCCAATTTCCTCTGGTGAATCCAAAATCGTCAAGCGGAAGTCATCCTGCCCAGGTGTTCCCTCGGTGAATAGATTATCACCAAGGTCGGTTCCGATTACTGGATCGTAGTAATTGATAAATCGAATGTCTCCCAACGCTGCATCGCTTGAGAATCGAACTTCGGAGATCAGATCAGTACCTCCATTTTCAAAGAACTGAACAATCTCCCACGCGACCGTGCCGTTAGCTCCTGCAAATGTACCACTGCTCGAAACTCGGTCATTTCCCACCAACGTCGGTTGTTCAACGATGGTCGTCGTGTCCAAGTTTACGGCATCGCCATCCGCACCAACATCAACAAAAAAGCCATAATCGAAGAGCGAAGCTTGAGATTCGAAGACCTGTGTCAAGCCTTGGACCGATGTCAAAGCAGAGACGAACGAACCGCCTGGACCTGGCTGGTAGTTGAAGAATCCTGGAGTTGATGGATCGACATCGTTGTCAATCAAAATTCCGTTATCAACTTCTGGTCCCACGGGCAACCTTCCTAATTGGATAGTCGCCAAATCGAAACCCACAATACCATCGTTGTTGGTGTCGACCTGTGCTACGCCGTCGAGGGTAAAACCAGCGCCCGCCGAATCGTCGGCTAGCGTCGTTAGCACAACAGGAAAATCTGGGTGCCCGACGACTTGTAATGATCCGCCAATGCGACCCGAAACATCACGGAATTGATCGGTCGCAGTTAGCAGCGATCCACCGACGACAATGCCAGCGGTGGTCGTGTCGGTACTCTCGAACTTCACCACCAAACTGCCTCTGGCATCGCTTTGCAGTTTCAATCCACCAAAGATGTGTTGATTTGGAATTTCGATGGAATCGTTGACAACGTGTACGATATCAACGTCGTCCCAGACCCCGGCGGTGGCCAATTGGCCGCCACGCACAACCAAGCCATTGATTGAGTTTCCTGAAAGCACATTGCCTTCGATCAGCGGCCCCGAATTGCCAATCGTCCCCGAGCGACCAAGCATTCCGGTACTGCGACCTGGATCAACCACTTCAACGCTCGAAAGAGAGTTGATATCCAGTGACAAACCGGCACCCTGTCCATCGATGAAAGTGTTGCCAGCGATCACGGGTGCAGCGGCGCGAACAAAGACCGTACCCGAAGCGTTATCGCTGCGACCGACTCGATCACCGAACAGTTGACCGCGACCATCTGCGTTCTGTTCCAATCGGCTATTGGTCAACCGAAGCTCACTTTGATGAACTTCGATGGCATTGAATGATGCGAAACCACCTTCGATACGGGTCGTTCCACCCGCACCGGCGATGACCGCTTGGTCAATGCTGGCTGACGACGCGTGACCGATGTACAAACCACCCCAATCCCCAGGGGTCAATTGGCCTGAATCGCCGCGATCGTTGGTGTCAAATGTTCCGCTGCCACCGTAGCGTTGGTCTTCCAGCGAAGTGAACACAATCGGTTGACTTGGAAGACCCTCGGCGATCAAGTTCGCACCAAAACGGGCTTCGATCCTTGCACCGTCAATCTTCAGGACGGTACCTGGATCGATCGTCAAACTTGCATCCAAGCGACTGCGAAGCACGGTATCGTTCAGCGATAACACCGTCGTTCCGCTTGCTTGTCGATCCGTGAATGAGGTGCTGCTAGCGTTGAGCTGAGCGACTAACTGAAATTCACCTGGCAACCCGGACGTTGGGTCGATCGTGGCGCGATAGAGACGCCTGGAAACGAAATCGCTACCTGACGTGATCGCCGGCAATTGTTCCAACAAGATTCCACCGGTTTGCGTGGTTGTCACGCTAACGGTTGGCTGACTGGCAGCCGATTCAATGCCGGATGAATTGACGTTCGTAAGTCGGTAGGTGTATCGACCAACCGGGACATTTCCATCACCGTTGACTGCACTCGATTGCACCAGCAGGGACGACGGAGCCGATGATTGCAGGATCGGGCCACCAGCGGTCCCTTCGATGATCAGGTTTTCAGCCAAGACGTGAACGATATCGGTATCGTCAAAGCGAGTCGCCGTGTCGATGGTTTCCAGCACGTCGCCGGTTCGCGTGACCACGCGGATGAACAAACCATTGATACTGTTGTCAATGATTGTGTTGCCGGAAATGTTTGGGCCGACTCGGGTGTAATCAGGTGTAAACGCGTTACCGGATTGAAAGAACGGATCAGTAAAACGAGTTTCGGTAAACGTGTCAGGCGTTGCCGCGATCGCCGCGTCGGCGCTATCGCGGATTCGCGAATTGATGACCGTTGCACGTGTCGCTGCCATGTCGACCGGCGAGACGACCACCTGTAGACCACCGATCGAAACGGCACCACCGCCGTAGCGAATGTCAGCCAATTGAATGTGGTTTAAGAAAACGCCTTCAAGTTCACGATTGCGTCGCGATTCATCAGCCGTGTCCAAATCGCCACGGAAATCGATGCCACCCCAATCGCCGGGCCCGGGTTGACGTGTCACAACGGGGGAATTGCCAGCGCCGATGGTATTGTCGTTGATACTGGTGAAGTAAACGCTACCGGGAATGATGTTGCTGGTCGCATCGCGGGCGGGTTGTCCGGTCGCGGTAATGATCGACGGGGTGCCCAGAACTTGTAGTGCCGAGTCGCTGGCGTCGATCAATGGCGAGACACTGCCCACACCGATTCGGCTGCCACTAAGCTTCAAAATCGCGCCGGAATCGATGACCATTCGAACGCCTTGCGGCAGGTTCAACGAAGTTCCGTCGGGGAGCGCGGTTCCGTTATTGGCAAAGCCGATTTGATAGCTGAAATTATCAGCCACCGTTTCGATTCGCCCGTCGATACCACCGTTTCCGATGACACGCACGGTGTCACCGGGATCGGCTGCGGCGAGTGCTTGATCGATCTCGCGGAAAGGGTTGCCGACGCTGCCCAGCGGACCACCACCCGCCGGTGCCGCTTTATCGACGTAGATGGTGTTGTTGCTGTCGCTGGGGACAAACCAGAAATCAAAAACACCGCCGGGACGATTGTCTCCGTCGCCATCAAGGGCCACGCCGGTTGAATCCAAAATCGCATTGGTGATGCTGGGCGTAAAGTCGATCGCTAATTCGTATTCGCCCTCGGTTAAGCCACCAAAACCGGATCCTTCGATGGCGGGATCGTAATTGGTGTTGCCGCGCGCGCTGACACCAATGACATAGGTTCCCGCTTCGACTTCCAAATCGATTAACGAATCGTTGCTGAAGTAGTCGTCGTTCTGTGCGACCTCTTCAAAAGCTCCGCTGCCCATGTCGCGGTACAGACGCAAGCTGGTGTCAAGCAGGCTGGCATCGGCTAATCGTTCGGCGATGGTTTCGACCGACAATTGGCCTCGTGAACCGAGCGTAAAACGATACAGATCGATGTCGGTGCTGTCGGGACGGTAGAGGTGTTGTCCGTGAAGGATATCCGCCAGCGCTGGGAAAGCGGGTTCGTTATCGGTTCCTGGTGTGAAGATAAAGTCGGTGCTTTGCGTCACAGGTTGTGGCAAGTCGTCGGCATAGCCATAGCCTAACAATTGGCCGACGGCAAAGAATGCACCGCGGAAAAACTCGCCACCAAATTGATCGTCAATGGATTCATCAAAGTCTTGGAAGTCGAGGACGGCAAGGTCATCGATTCCATCGCCATCGCGGTCGCGTGTGACCACAGCGATATCGCCATCGCCACTGACCGCACGCTCGTCCCCGCCGTACAAGTCACCGACGGCAATCGAGATGAATGCGTCGCTGGTCGGTGCGCCTTCGACCTCGATAAAACTGATGCCTAAGTATTCGCTGTATAGCTGTATCACTTCGCGAACACGTTCTCTTTGTTGTTCGCTGATCGTGTTGAAATAGGTGCGGTCTTCCAAGATGCCTGGCGCATTGGGATCGTCGCCCAACCAAGACGGTGCGAAGTCATACTGAATCACAGAGATGCCATCGACGACATCGGCACCGTTTCGCAGGTAGTCAAGCGGCACGGTTCGCGTTAGTCGTGATGGATCGTCGGGCCGAATGCTGCGGGTTCCCGGCAAGTCAGGTCCAGGTAGATCAAGCTCGAAAGGTTGCGTGTTGAAAATTTCGCTGGACAAACGAGCTGATGAAGTGGTGGTCGCTCCGACGGACCATTGCGAATTTAGGTCAAACGCACTGTCAAAAGTATCGCCTGGTTCGATGACGTTCGTGGCCGTCAACGCAAGCGAGACTTCGGTGGGCAAAGCAGGCAGGCCTTCACTGGTGCCGACTCGCAACCGCGCCGCACCTTCAAGAAACTGACCGGCATTATTGGGGTCGGGAATGCGAGACAAAGGACGACCAAAGTCCAGCGTCGCAATGTTGGTCACATTGTCGTACGAAACGCTGGTTGGGATGATCGGTTCATCATCAACATTGGTGGCTGTATCGTTAGTGAAAATTAGCTGATAGAAGCTGGCCGTTTGAGCCAAGCTAAGATTCAAATCATCGTCATTGAAGTGAACTTCAATCTTTCCGATATCGGGACTTAGCGAACCATTGGTCGACCGCCGCACGGGTTCGGGAACCACCGCAACCACCTTGGGACCAAGATTGATCTCAAATCGTTGTGTCAGGTCGGTTCCGCCTTGAAAAAGTTCTCCATCGACACCGCGAAGGCCATTGGTCGCACTGCCAAGAATATCAATTTGATAGGTGTCGTCTTGCAAAGGTTCGGCGAATCGGAAAACCACTTCACGCGGTGAATCACCGAGGCCGACAAAACCTGGGTTAACCACAACGTCAGTCACGCCACTTAACGTCAAAGGAGCAAACACGCTGGTTCCACCGCCGATGGGAACATCAACGTTGCCTTCTTGTACTGCGGTTGTGATTAACGCAGCGGATTCAGGATTGCTGTTAACCGCACTGATAAAGTCAGACGCAGTTGACTCAAACCCAACGGCACTATTTAACTGAACGCGTACGGTTCGATCGGTAACGATGACAACTGGATTGGCTGGTCCACCAAAGTCGCGACGTTCCAGTTCGACAACCGTGCCGCGTCCATCGACGCCTGGCAGTTGTGAAACAATGCGAAGACGAACGGCACCGCCGGTATTGAAATCTGTGACCGCTTCGGCAGCGTTGGCACCAATGAGTGTTAGGTTCGAGTTGTTCGGAACTCGGGTACCGATGTTGGTTTGCGATGAACCGCTAACCTGAACGGCTTCGACCAAGCCAGCAGAAGCGGGGTTGTTGGCCAGCGCCGAAATCAGATCGAGGACTCGCGTCGGCTGTCCAGGGTTACTGTTGACTTCAATGGAAACCGTTCGGCCGGTGACCGAAATCAGCGGTAGGCTGGAACCGGCTCGAGCACTGGACGTAAAGTTCAGCTGGACGCCGTTGCCAAGGCTGCCGGTTTGGATGGATCTGAATTCGACCAGGATTGCGCCGTTGGTTCCCAGGTCCGATGTCGCGGTTGCTGATTCGAAGACACCGTCTTCCCCGGCGCGCGTGATGCGAATGCCCGACAACGAAGATTCATCGATTTCGGTGTTGTCATCAAAACGAAAAACGAGCTCGTTGGGTGACACGTTTAAAACGGTACCATCGGCCAACAGCGAACCTTCGTTGGGCTGGATTCCGATCAAATCGGGACCAGCGAGCAACTGTCGCTGCTCGAGCGTTTCGCTCAGTAGTCGGCGATCCTTGCGGCGACGCTTACGTTTCAGTCGGTCCGACAAGCCTCGAATGGAGGTTTTGCGGTGGGTCGGGTCGTTAGCACTGCGAAGACGCGAGTCTCGAAGAGTCATCAAGGATGCCTTAATATGAATCAGGTGCGTCGATCCACGCTCAGCAAATGGCCTGCGTGAATCAGCAAACGGATCTGTCGGGGTTTAGGTCGGGAAATCGTCAGGGAATCGTCGGGGAAAAGCCTGTGGGTTACATACGCGATTTGCCGCATCTGTAGGTAGACCAGAACCAGCTTCGGAGTGTAGTTAGGGGGGCGGGGCAAGCAATGAAAATCGCGTGGCAGACGGGGTTTGGCGAGTTTGTCGCCCGAAGGAGCGTCTCAGGGCACCGATATTCGTTGCAATTGAACCATGCCCCCCGGCCTTCGGTGGTAGCGGAACTCGCCAGGAGTTTCGGTTTTCCCAACAACCGCTGGGGTTGGCCGAAAGTCTTGGCGACTTTCGCTACGGACTTGCGGACTTTCGCTACCGTTTTGGTCCTCAGCCGCCGGTCTTGGACGACCCGTCCGCCTGGAAAGTTCCGGTATTGCGATGGTTGTGGCTTGATTGATACCGTCCGATCGTACAAATCAACGCGCACGCGGATAATTCCCCATGGCAAATCTGAAAGTTCAAATAACGATCTCGGCTGGATGCCTGACACTTTTGCTGTCCATGCCCGGCTGCCAGTGGGCTGCGAGTGGACAAAACTCCACCGGTGCTAGGCTTTACGAGCAGGGTCAGTATTCCGCAGCACTTCAGCGTTTTCAAAACGTGATCGCATCAGATCCCACCAACGCGGACGGCTATTACAACTTGGCGGCAACGAATCATCGTTTGGGCAACCAACGCGGTGACAACCAACAGTTGACCCAGGCCGAGGCTCTGTACAACGAATGTTTGGACCATGATCCCAATCACGTCGAATGTCATCGGGGCCTCGCGGTCTTGTTGGTGGACACAGGCCGTCCTGATCGAGCATTTGCATTAATGAAGAATTGGGCCGCCCAAAATCCAAATTTTGCCGAGCCGCGGATTGAACTCGCGCGCCTGTACGAAGAGGTCAGCGATCCATCAACGGCCCTAAAGTATCTGGAAGATGCCGTCCAGAAAGACCCCAACAACAGCCGGGCTTGGTTGGCGCTGGGACGTCTTCGCGAACAGTCAGGTGATTTGAATCAGGCACTTCAAAACTATCAACGGTCGTTGGCTTTGAACAACGGACAACCGATGGCGGTAGAGCGA
>CAYVAN010000150.1:5410-11275 GCA_964449225.1 uncultured Rhodopirellula sp. | reverse complement strand
GTTCCAAGAAACGAAGGCCACCGCTGTAACTAGCTTTGGCGTCGGAGTCGACCTGTCGGTTGAATTTGAATCCCTACGCAACGGCAAGTTGGGCAATCGCACCACGATTGATTTCGGCAGCAACGATGGCAACACCGTCTCGGTCACTCAAAGGATTGATGATCTGGGGAATTCGATTGACAACGGTTTGGTTGTCAGCATTCCACGTAGCGGCGTGACCGCCGATTCGGTCGTCGCAGCGATCAACGCCAGTCCTTTGTCCGCCGGTTTGCTTGCGGGAACCGTTGTTCGGGGTGGGTCAGAGATTGTTGGAACTGCGGACTTGAATCTACAGTCGGTTCAATTGACCGGTGGAGACATCGAGCAGTTGCGACGCAACGACGATTACTTTAGCGAAGATTCGCGTATCATCGCCTCGCTCGGCGAAGGCACCTACTACGTCGGCGTCGCGGCCAGCGGCAATGACACCTACGACCCCACGATCGCCGACAGCGGGTTTGGCGGTTTGACCCAAGGGCGATACGACCTAAGCCTGCGTTTCGAGCCGCAGGTCGATGAAGTCAACGTCATTCGTGATGTCGACGATCCACGCACTGGCGTGCCCGGCACACCCATCGACGGCGATGGCGACGGTCTTGCCGGTGGCGTTCACAATTTTTGGTTCCAAACGCGTCCCGAAAATCGATTGCTGTCGATCACCGGCGACGGCACAGCCACCACCAATGGACAAACATTAGCAGTCACCGGTGCCAATGGCGTAACGCAAACCTTCGAATTTGTTACCAGTGCCAACAACGTTACACCGGGGAACATCCCAGTGGTCTATGACGATGGTTCGGTGGGTGCGGTAGCCACACCAGCCGATGGTTTGGTCGAAGTGCTACGGACGGCGATCAATAGCCGTCCGATTTCGGAAACGGGCGTCCGCGTTGCCGTTACGGGCCAAATCCTTGAATTCACCGGTGAGCAATCGGTTGCTTTGTCAGGTGACTTCCAGGGCGGTGAAACGTTTGGCCGGAACATCTTTGTTGACAAGACCGCTGGGCCCAATGCTGACGGAAGCTTGGAAAATCCGTTCAACAACATTGCCGGATCCACCACCGCCAACGCGTTTGGTGCATCGTTGTCGGGTGACATTGTGCGGATCGTTGGAAACGGCGGTTTGGACAACGACATCACGACCGAAGAAGACAACTTTAGTTACCAAGTCGGAGTGTCAAACTTTGGCGGATTTGAACTAGAGGATGGACGTAACCTAGAAGTCCCGCAAGGCGTCACCGCGATCTTTGATGCCGGTGCGATCGTCAAGCTTCGCAGCGCCCGAATCGCGGCGGGCAGTAGCACGTTGTTGGAAGATCGCAGTCAGAGTGTGATTCAAGTCTTAGGGACACCACGTCTGGTTCAGCTTTCGCCTGAGGGTTCGCCGGTCACGACGGTCTTAGTCGGTCAAGACAATGCGCGGAATCCTGGTTTCAATGACGGCAGCGTCATCTTTACCAGCATCCAAGATCCAAATGCGGATGCGGCAACGGTGGACAGTCCGTTGCTTGCACCGGAGCCGGGTGATTGGGGCGGATTGGTGTTTCGACGTGATTTGGACATCAGCGAAGGTCGGTTTGATTTAGAGGACGAAGGCATTTTCCTGCGTCACGTCAATCATGCTCAGATTCGTTACGGCGGTACCAGCAGCGTTTTGATCGACAGCGTCCAGCAGTTGGTCAATCCGATTCAGATTTTTGACACCCGGCCCACGGTCAGTTTCAGCGAAATTAGTTTTAGTACTGATTCTGCAATTAGCGCTTCGCCAAACAGTTTTGAGGAAACCAGTTACCTTTCGCCGCGTTTCCAGCAAGCCGGTGAATTCAATCCCGATTATTCGCGAATTGGGCCTGACTTTCACAACAATGTGATTGTCAACAACAGCATTAACGGGTTGTTCATTCGGACCGAAACGTCGCCTGAATTGCCGCCCCAGGAATTGTCGTTGTCGGCTCGGTTCGATGACACCAGCGTGGTTCACTACATCGCCGAGAACATCTTTATCACGGGCACACCCGGTGGTTCGATCGAAGATGGTGTCCAACCCGATTTGGCTTCGGTGTCTTTCCAACCGATCAGCGGCGGAACCTTGGACGCGGGCACTTACGATTATCGTTTGACGTTCGTCGATGCGGGTGGCTTTGAATCCTTGGCAAGCGAACCATCGTCCGCAATCACCGTTGGTAGCAGTTCGTCGGTTCGAGTATCCAACTTGCAACCGATTCCCGCCGGTTCTGACTACGTTTCGCGTCGTCTGTATCGTTTGGACCCTAGCGCTGCGACGCCGCAGTATTTGTTTGTAGCCGATCTGGATGCAACCGATGTCGAATTCCTGGATTCGGGGACGGCTTCGGCCGGTGTATTGGACTTATCCCGATCCGGCGTTCGCGGCCGATTGGATGCGTCGCTTGTGATTGATCCCGGCTCGGTGTTAAAATTCCGTGGCACGCGAATCGAATTGGGCCAGGGTACCCAGTTGATTGCCGAGGGAACGCAAAGCCGACCGGTGGTCTTTACCAGTTTTGCTGACGATCGTTTCGGTGCGGGCGGCACCTTCGACACCACCAACGATGCGAATTCACAATCGGGTTCGACTGATCCATCGCGTGGCGATTGGGCTGGAATTTACGCTGGACCAAATGCCTTTGTTTCGCTCGACAACGCGACGGTTGCTTACGGCGGCGGTGTCAGCCTGATCACTGGCGGACAGAGTCGCGGTTTCGCTGCATTGGAATTGCACCAAGCCGATGCACGGGTCACCAACAGCCAATTCCAATTCAATGAAGACGGTCAAGACGGTTCCGGTCCCGTCGGCCGGTTTGGTCGTTTGGGCGTTTCGCCGTCAACGATTTTTGTCCAAGGTTCGCAGCCAACGATTGTTGGCAATGAGTTTGTCGACAACCGCGGCAGTATCATCGATATCGATGCTGATTCGCTAAATGCCGAGCGGATTGTTGACTTGGGTCGGCAAACCGGCGATAGCGATCGTTTCGCGTCGCTTGACGACAACTTTGGCCCGCTGATTCGGTTGAATCGTTACCAGATTGTTCCTGCACTCAATGTTGCCAATCGTCAAATTTCCGGCTTGGAAATCCGCGGCGGGCAATTGACCACGGAAAGTGTTTGGGACGATACCGACATCGTTCACTTGCTGTTCGATACGGTCGAAGTCGGTAACTTGCATTCGGTTGGCGGTCTGCGTTTGATCAGTCGTGATGACGAGAGCCTGGTTGTTAAGCTTGACGGTGAAGGATCGCCCTTTAGTGAGCGTTCGGGAACGGGAATCAGCGCCAGCGGAACGCGATCAAGTATCGAGGATCGCATTGGTGGTTCAGTGCAAATTGTCGGGTTACCGGGTGCCCCAGTCATCCTGACCAGTTTTGCCGACGACACCGCAGGTGCGGGGCTAACGCCCGACGGGCAAGCCTTTACCGATACCAATGGCGACAGTTTCAATTCGCGTCCCGAAGCAAACGATTGGCGAAGCATTCTGCTGGACGAATACAGCAATGATCGCAACTTTGATTTCATTCTTGAACGCAACATCACATCCAACATCGCACCGGGGTTGAACGGTCTGGCGATGAATGCACAGATCCTTGGCGACTTGGCTCCGAACGTCAACTTCGGTGACGATCAACATCGACTTGGGTTCGAGGTCGAAGGTTTCTTGTCGTCCGATGACGATGTTGACACCTACAGCTTCACCGCAGAGGCCGGTACGCGGATTTGGGTCGATGTGGACAAGACAAGCTTTACGCTCGATTCCGTGATCGAAATTCTTGACGCCGACGGGAACGTGATTGCTCGCAGCGACAACAGTTTCGATGAGGTCGCTGGAACACCCTTGCAAGCGGTTCAGCCCATATTGGGTGGAACAGCCGGATCATTGGAAGGCGGCACGCCGGGCGACAGTCGTTTTGGCGCGGGCGGTTTGTTTGAAGATTATGGTTCGACCAATCCACGTGACGCGGGCATTTCATTGTCGTTGCCGGGTAACCGTGGGACGCGCGGCGTCTTCTTTTTCCGCATCCGTAGTGCTTCGCAGAATCCGAATGATGCTGCTGGCGGCATCACCAATGGTGGATACCGTTTCCAACTTCGACTTCGCGAAACACAAGAATTCCCCGGCAGCATCGTTCGCCATGCGGATATCCGGTACGCCAACCATGGCGTCCACGTTCGTGGCTTGATGGCCGATTCACCGCTGCTGGGTGACGCACAAGAAAACGAAAGCGTCGTCTTCACCAACGTTGAATCGGGCAACCCGGACATCGTTTCCAGCAACGATTCAATCACATCGAACCCGTTGGTCCCCGGACAACGTGCTCAATACATCGGCGACTTGCTCTTTAGCGAAAACAGAACGTTTAGCGTTGGCGGTGAACTGTCCAACTTTGCTGATGTTGATTTTTACCAGATCGATGTTCTTGGCGGTCCCGAAGACAATCTACAGGGCATTCAAAATCTGCAAACGCCAACCGTTTTTGATATCGATTATGCCGATGGCTTTAGCCGCCCCAATACCTCGTTGGTTGTTTTCTATGACGCCGATGGTGAATTTGGCAACCAAACGCCGCAACTGGTTTTCTTTGGTGAATCCAGCAACGTGTTGGACGATCAAGCCAGCTCGATCTCTACCGATTCGCTTGATGTCCTAACACGCGGATCGATTTCGACCGGGGATCCTTTGATCGGACCTGTTTCGTTGACTCGCGGAACCTATTACGTCGGCGTTGTTGCGGATGGTGCCACGCCGGACGCCTTGGATTCACCAACGACTCGTCGCGAGCCGATTGAATCGTTGGTCCGAATTTTCGACGATCACGTGGAAACCAACGGCGGCAGCACGGCCGTGGATCCAATCCAACCAAGCTTTACGGATTCGACATCGTTGGATCCAGGTTGGACGGTCACGACCGATCGTGCGTTGGATGTTGGTCACCAACTCACCAGCACGTTTAATCGTTCTCGAAGCTTTGCAGATTCGCAGCCAAGCATTCAGTTCGAGCAGAACGTTGCCGGTGACACGATCTTGAACTTCCAAGATTTGACCGCTGGCGATCCAACATTCAGCTTGGCCAGCGATCCCAACATTGGTGACGCAACGACCAACACGTCCAACATCATTCCGCACACGAAGGTGTTCGGCACAACGGCAAATGAAGTGGTCGACATTTACCGCTTTGAAGTCTTTGCCGATGGTTCCCGAGTGATCTTGGATGTTGACAACGGATTTAACCCCGCGTCTCTAAACGGCGGCGAATTGCCCGATGGCACCCCCGAGGGCGTTGAAGCGACCGACGATCCCAGTAGCGTTGACCTGCAATTGCATTTGCTTGACGCTGCTGGAAACATCAACCAATTCGATTCGTTGGGACTGGCTAGCGAAGGTGCATTTGGCAGTGCCCGAAACCGAACATCGTTCTTTGATCCGTCAAGCGAAACGTTGCTAACCAACGATCCATTTATCGAAGCAACGTTGGAGGCCGGTGTGTACTTCGTTGCCGTATCGCCCGAAGGCACGACTTACGACCCAACGACCGGCTCGTTCGATTTGCCCGAGGACACGCGCCCTGCATCGGGCACGTATGAATTGAATGTTTCAGTTGAAAACCACCCAAGCGATTCAGGCGATGTTGGTAATCAATCATACCGGTTCGACCGAAGCGTCGATTCAGGAACATTGGCAAGTCGCAGGTTTGACTTAAGCGGATACAGCGCTGGCGATCTGCCGCGTTTCTACTTCAATTACTTCTACAATCGCGCCGCAGGCGACGATGTCACCATCCAAGTGCGACAGGTCATCGGTGATACAGATGTCGA
>CAYVAN010000150.1:0-5400 GCA_964449225.1 uncultured Rhodopirellula sp. | reverse complement strand
GCTTGGATCCGAATGATCCAGCCAACGAAACCGACAACGTGACGGTGATTAGCCCGCTTGATTTTGCATTGATTCCTTCAGCGACCGGCGACAATGTTTGGCGACAAGGAATCGTTTCGCTGGAACAGTTTGCAGGCCAGTCTGACCTTTCGATTGAATTTGTGTACACAACCGATTCGACAGAATTTGGTCCCGAAGGTCTGTACTTGGATGATTTGGTGGTTGGGTTTGCTGAACGAGGCGAATTGATCACCAACGCGTCACCAGGTGTCACCACGGTTAGCGGTGCGAATCCTGGGCTATTGGCCGGTGAATACCAATTGGAAGTCCGACCATCGACCGTTTATGGCAACTCGGTGGTTAATCCATTGATTGGAACAGACACCTTCGTGTTGACCGAATCGTTTGATACCAATGATCGCCACATCGAAGGATCCGCGTCGATCGTGGCTCCCCACGCCGACCAAATTAGCGATGGCGATTCATTCACGCTTAGCGATGGTGTCCGCAGTGTCGTGTTTGAATTTGATCTGGTGGGGTCGCCTGCCGCGACCGCGGGCAGCATTCGCATTCCGTACCAAGTTGACGATCCAGCGACTGTCGACGTCGACGAAACCAGCACCCAGGCACAAATCGCTGATGCGATTCGTGAAGCAATCAACTTGCCGGTGGTCCGATCGATCATCGAAGTGTCCGCGTCGGATTCAACGGGTTCGGCCAATGGCGGTTTCGGCGATATCCAAGTTGCGATCTCGGGAACGATTGTTGGCGATTTCAACGTGCTGCAAAGCGTCGATGATTTGCCCGATTCGGGCACGCCGTTGAACCCTGCCGGTCAGTTCCGGTTGCCAGTTGTCTTTACCAGCGGCACCGGTGACTCCAACGTCACCCGGTCCCAAAGTTTGGTGATTGTCGAAAACAATCGCATCAGTGACGTGCGTGGTATCGGCGTCTGGAGCGAAACGAGCGATCGTGGTGTCGATCCAGAAGATCCACGTAATTTTTCGGTCAGCCGTTCACCGGTGGGTACGACCAATCCAGGCGCGGTTCGCAACTTGCCAACGCTAAACGATGACGTCATCGGTGGTGAAACACCGGGGATCGTTGTTCGCAACAATACAATCGACCAAGCCGGCTATGCCGGGATCAAGGTCGAAGGCGATATCCGTCCGTTCGTGATCGATTCCAGTCTTTTCTCATTCACCGACGACCCGAATACAACCACGTTTGATCTGTTCGGTGATTTGATCAACGACGGATTGGTCATGACCATCGACGCGAATGGTGTTCGCGTGGTGTTTGAATTTGATGACATCAATGGTGGTCCCGGATTCGAAGGAAGTGGTGTCATTGACGGCGATGGCGTTGCTGATGGACACGTTCCAATTCATTATCGCCGTACCAGTGGTTTGGGGCCTGCTGATTCGCGATGGGAGGTCATGGCTGCGATCTTTTCATCGATCCAGGGCAGTATTCTTGTCACCAATGGCATCGTTCCCTTGGTCGAAGCAACGCTGGGCACCTCTTTGCAAAGTGGTGATCCCAATGCTGGGACAATTTTCGAGACATTCCAAAACCAGAATGCTGCGGTTTACATCGAAGGCGCGACGAGCGTTCAATTCGATACCGATTTCCAAGATTTCCGAGCACGCGATTTCGGTCCGTTCGACCTGACCGGATTGGCTCCTGTTTTTGACGCGCCGCAACCTGTTTCGCGAATCATCAACAATACGATTTACGGCAACGACGGAACTGAATCAACTTTCGTCGAAGCCGCCGATACCACCGCCAACGACTTGATTAGCCAAGCGGTCGTGACCAGGGCAGGCAGTGCCCACACCGGTCCCTTTGTCGATACCGGTACGATTGCAGGCCCCGGCGACGTGGACTTGTTCCAAGTTGAATTGGAATCAGGCGATCGATTGATCGCGGATATTGATACCTTGGTCGCTGACGGTGCGTTGGCGTCCAGCGTCGACACGACCCTGCGTGTCTTCGATTCGCAAGGTGTGGAAGTTGCGATCAGTGAGTCCGGTGTCGCTAGAGCAGAATTCGATCTTGGTCCGCTAGATGTTACCGTGGACGACCCTGCTACCGACGGCGTCGACGAAAGCGGTGTCGTGGTCAGCAATGTCGACGGGTTCATCGACTTCACCGCGACCATTCCAGGCACCTATTTCGTTGGCGTTTCATCAGCGGCCAATGCTTCGTATGACCCGAATTCGATTTCCGGTCGCGGTGCGTTGGCGGATGGCAGCGCGTTTGATTACACGGTCGGATTGGAAGTTTACGCTCCGCGATCATTTGTGTTGTCATTCGATGATCTGAACAACAACCGCACGGGTGCCAACCAAGGCAGTCGAGGATCAGATCTGATCGGAACCACGTTTACGATCACGCAGATTGCCGATCGGTCAAACGCCGCCGCAGCGACAAACCAGCAAACGTTTACTTTTACGGCCGCAGCCGGTGGGCAACGGATCGGCGACGCGATCAACATTCCGATTCCCACCCAGAACGCTAATACCTACTTTGTTCCCGAAACGATCGCTGCGATTGCCAACGCGATTTCGGGTGCCCCGCTACCAATCAATACAACTTCCACCAACCCACCGCTACCGAACCATAGCTTTCGCAATGGCCCCGATGGTTTGTCCGGACCGATTGGACCAGTGACCGCTCTGGGTCTAGGCGGCCCGGATGGTAACGGCCCTGGATTAGAATTGTTCAGTACGGTCACTGGTCGAGTGTCCAATACGAACAACTCTGCTGGAGGCGTTGCTTTTTCAAACTTTTCAGGATTTGGATACAACCGTAGCGCCGGTACACCTGTTTTCTCCACAGGAATTCCCGGAACGTCTTCGCTTGGCGACGGCACCACCGAACTGTATGTCTTAATTGAGAATGCCGCAGAAATATCGCTTAGCCCCGAAGCGATCGCGGCTGGTTTGCGGTTGGATCCGATTGCTGGGAACAACATCGATCAACTGATTCCTGAAACCGGTGTCTTGTTGACCGGTGGCAGCAGCGGGACCGCGTTGAACAACGTCTTTTCCAACCTGCATCAAGGAATCGTGCTGGAAGAAACACGGTTCGTAGGATTTTTCCCTAACGGATTAAGCTCCGAAAATCATCCTAAGCCAGCGTCAGCAATTGCGACAGCCAATACGTTCCAGCATATCGAACCGGATAACAACGTTTTCCGGAACAACATGTCCCAGCCGTTCAACGCTAGCGGCTCGATCGGTATCATCACTGGCCCAAGCAACATCAATGCGGCCAATGACGATTTCAATGTCACTCTTGGCGATCTAGATCCGCTGTTCGTGAACGCAGCCGGAGGCGATTTCTTGCCTACCGCTGATACAAGTATCATCGATAGCAGCGTGAACGCGGTCACCCAGCGCGATCGACTGACCGATGTGTTGCAATCAGTCGGTTTGTCGATGAGCAACGTGTTGGCACCGACTCGTGACATCAACGGTGTGCTTCGTGTCGACAATCCAGATGTTGCATCGCCGCCGGGTCTTGGAAGTCTCATTTTCAAAGACCGTGGATCGACCGAGCGTGCAGACTTTGTTGGGCCCGTAGCACTTGCGTTGAACCCAGCCGACAACGAATCCGTCACTGGCGAAACCGACCCATTTGTCAGCGTGATTCAGTTGCCCGAAGGAATCTACAACGAATTCCGCATCCAACTACGTGACACCGGTGACGCTTCTGACCCGTTTAATGGCCAGGGAATCGACGACAATACGGTCGTTGTTTCGGCCATCGATGGACTGCGAAGTCGTGGGGCGAATGTCACGCTGTTTGAAAATGACCGCTTGCTAACCGAGGGCATCGATTACAGCTTTGGCTACGATCCGAACCAAAATGTCATTACTTTGACGCCGCTAGCCGGTATCTGGCGAGGTGACCGATCCTATCGCGCATTGCTCAATAACCAAGATCGCAGTGTCGTGGTTGTGCCATCGGCAGCGGACTTGAACGATGGTGACCAATTGTCGATCGTCGATACGCGTGGCGGTGAATTGGTCTTTGAATTCGAAACCGGATACTCGGTGTTCGCTCCGCAACCGATCACGCTGCAAGTTCCGGTCACAGGTTCCGGTGCGGGTGGTTTGCTTGATGGTGATACCTTCCAAATTGACGACGGAGTCAACCCGCCTGTCATCTTTGAATTTAACAGCGATGCGCTAACGTTGCCCGGTACTGAACCGGTTGCGTTGGAAGAACTGCCCGCCGGTGATACCGATTTGGATTCTCACTTGAGCCGAATCGCTGCGGAGATTTTTGCAGCAATCCAACGGCGTGTTGATTCCGGCACGTTGGACGTTGATGTTCGCGTCATTGGAAGTGACGTGGTGGTGGGGGCCAACCGCGGTGCGACCGCTGACACCTCCGGCAGCGGACTGACCCAACCCGCACGCACCTTGGCGATCGCCATTCCGTCGGTTGTGAATGTTGCTGACGGTGACGGATTCACCATCAGTGACGGGCTATTAACACAAGGATTTGAATTCACCACCGATGTGAATTTGGCCAATGCGAACAACCTGCCAATCAATATCGCAAATTTGACGACCTCCGCCGAGATTGCAATCGCGATGCGTGAGGCGATCAACGAATCTCGGTTGACGCTTAGTTCGGCTGTCGCGGGTATCGAATCAGACGTTCTTTACTTGAACTTGCCCACCAGCGGAACGGTCGATACCACCAACAGCAATCTGTCGGTCGTGGGCCTTAGCCGCACCCCAGTCGATGGCGAAACCATCACCATCTCGCCGTCTGACAGCGAAGCTGGCGGAACAGTGTTTACGTTGGAACTTGACAACGACGGTGTGATTGATACCACGATCAACAACAATGCTCCGGTCACGTTCACCCGTGCGATGACCGCCGACGAAATCAATGTTTCGATCAACAATGCGATTGACGCCTTGCCAGCGATTGCGGGATTGAATGTAACGGAAATTCAACAAGTTCCCGGCGGACAATTGTCGATCGGCGGGTTGGACGGTTTGCAAATCACGGCTAGCGGTCCATCACTGGAAGTCACCGGTGAACCATCGGTTGCCGGCAGCACCGGGATCGAAGTCTTTGGTCCGTTACTGCTATCGGTGCCCACAGACGGTGGCCGTGTCATCATCCCTGGTGCGGTCTTCTCGGTGATTGACAACCAAGGGATCGAAGAGTTCTTTGAATTCAGACTCGATGGCGCGACAACGGCTCCGAATCTTCCTGGTGCAACATTCATCAGTTACGACGCGTTTGATTCGGCCGACGTGATTCGCGACGCGATCATCACGGCGGTTAACGCCAACGTTGCCGGTGTTGATGCTGTCGCGTCGGGCGCTGGGACCATTTCCTTTGGACGTATCGAAGATGGTCGCATTA
>CAYVAN010000149.1:6145-11288 GCA_964449225.1 uncultured Rhodopirellula sp. | reverse complement strand
AGTTGTTTGTTTACGTTCCTG
This sequence comes from uncultured Rhodopirellula sp., assembly GCA_964449225.1. GTDB lineage: Bacteria > Planctomycetota > Planctomycetia > Pirellulales > Pirellulaceae > Rubripirellula. The sequence continues at coordinate 11,267 of CAYVAN010000149.1, read as the reverse complement.
CGGCGCGGACTGGTTTCTTTTTTCGGTACTTGTTCGGGTTATCTGCTTTGCCGGTGATTTCGTACAGAAACCGGCTGGGGGTTGTCGGTCTTGGCTTGCCCCATTTACGCCGGGTTAACGCCATCGTCATCGTTAACTCTTCTTGCGCCCGTGTGATGCCGACGTAGCACAATCTGCGTTCTTCGGCGATGTCGTCTTCGTTGCAGCTCTTCACGCTACGGCTATGTGGCAGCAATCCGTCTTCCATACCCACCATGAACACGAATGGAAATTCCAGCCCTTTTGCCGCGTGCATCGTTAACAACCAGACTGCATTTTGTTTGGCGAGTTTGTCCTTCTCGTTGCCCATTTCTTTTCCTGAAAGAGCGATCTCACCCAGGAAGCCAGTCAGGTCGGGCGATTCTTGTTTGTCTTCGTAAACCGACAACGCGTTGGACAATTCGCCGATCGACGCCATTCGCATGTCGCGTTCTTCCTGCTTGTCATAGCGACTGGCAACCTCGGTAGCGAACCCTGTCTGGGTTAGCAGCGTTTGCATTCCGGCGACCAAGCTTTCTTGGTTACCTCGATCGCGAACATCATCGGCAACTTTTTTCAGGCTATCGATGCCACGTCGGGCCGGTGTGGGTAAGTCCTGGATTGCCGATGGATCGGTCATCACATCCCACAACGTCACGCCTCGCTGGACCGCACGTTCGACCAGCAGTTTGACCGACTTTGTGCCTAATCCACGCGGTGGCGTGTTGATGATCCGTCGCAGGGCGACCTCGTCACTGGGTTGTTCGATCCACTTTAGATAGGAAACCAAGTCACGGACTTCGCGGCGGTCAAAGAACGATTGTGCCCCCAGCATCACGTAGGGCACGTCGGCTTTACGAAGTTCTGTTTCAAAGATTCGTGGTTGTTCGTTAGTACGAAACAGGATCGCGATGTCTTTGGGTTGGACATGTAAATTAGTGATCAGGTGTTGAATTTCCTTTACCACCGTTTGCGATTCGGCAACTTCGTCCTTGAACTGACAAATCCTGGGCCGTTTTCCGGTGGGGCGGCTTGCGATCAATGTTTTGTCGTGGCGAGTCGTGTTGTAGCCAATCAACTGGTTGGCCATTTTTAAGATTTCAGCGGTGCTACGATAATTGTTTTCCAAGCAAACAATTTTTGCATCAGGCCAATCATTGGCGAAGTTCAAAATATGAGTCACATCGGCACCACGCCACGCGTAGATCGATTGATCATCATCACCAACGACGCAGAAATTCCTGTGACGCATCGTTAAGTGTTTGGTGATTCGATACTGCGACCCGTTGGTGTCCTGGTATTCGTCAACGAGCACGTGATCAAACTTGGCTGCTTCTTCGTCGCGAATGTCGGCTCGCAATTCAAACAGATTTTCGGTTTGCAAAAGCAAATCATCAAAGTCCATGGCACCGCGAAGCATCAGGGCTTCTTGGTAGCGGCGGTAACCGGCGGCGGCGAAGTGTTCTTTATCAGTGGCCGCGATGTAGCTGGCCTCTTCGGGTTTGACCGATGCGTTCTTCCAACCACCGATAATGAACAGCATGTCATTGGGGCTGAGCGCAGCACTAGGCAGCCGAAGTTCACGCAAAATCTGCCGAGCCAACGATTCTTGGTCGCCACGATCGTAGATCGAAAACTTTGCCGGATATCCAAGTGCGGTCGCATGTTGTCGAAGCACGCGGACGCAGTGCGAGTGGAAGGTGCTGACCGTTGGTGCCGGTGGCGGCTTTTCACCACGTTTAAGTTTGCGTTTTTTGCCGCCATTTTTTGGCTTGTCGATCAGCTCACTGATTCGTTCCTTCATTTCACCAGCGGCCTTGTTGGTGAAGGTGACCGCTAGGATTCGATCCGGTGCAATGCCATGTTTGATGAGGTTGGCGATGCGAACGGTAACAACCCGTGTTTTTCCCGTCCCGGCACCAGCAAGCACCAGCATCGGTCCAGACAGCGTCCGAACCGCTTCCGCTTGAGCCTCGTTCAATCCGTCGGTGAGGTTCATGTGGTTTCTAGTGCTTTCGGTGTAAGACAATTGTCCCAATTGTCTGGTTGTTTTGTGCGGGTGAGTAGAGTTCGGAAAGACAATTGGGACAATTGTCCTACACTTTGCTACCGCAAGTTATCGCGATCGATCACGGGGTTCGCGGTGCCTGATGCGATCCAAACCAGTGCGCCTTGTTGCGGACGGTTGGAATTCAACGCGACGCGGTCAAACGGTACGCCGTAACATGCGTAGTTGCCCGTTGCAGTGTCGATCACGTAAACCACCGTCTGCGCAGCCGGTCGATTACTGGCTCGCGGAAAATCGGCACGTCCGGTCAACATCATGTACTTGCCACCTTTGCCGCTTGCACCAATCGCGTCGGCGACGTTAATCGAAAACTGGGCCATGAATCGCCCGACACGTGGATAAATCACGTTGCATTGCAACAATCCAGAATTGTGATCAAGCACAAACAAACCGTCGGCGTCTTCGCTGACTGCTCCTGATGCCATGGAAAACGATTCGCTGGTTACGGCTGAATTCGCTTCTAGGATCGGTAGATTCGCAAAGTTATTCGGCGATTCGGATTGACTCAGTCCCGCAAAGTAGGCCGCTGCGGTGATGGAAACGACGGTCAAAATCGCCATTGCCGAAAATGCAAATTTCATCATTCCAGGACAACAGACACTTGCGCGGCGGTCACGATCATTGACGATCCTAAGGTCATTTTGCGGTCGTTCTGTCATGGGAGCACCTGTTTTTCGGGGTTTAGAAAAGTCGCAGCGTAATTGTACGCTTCCACCTGCGGCTTTACGATTACCAAACTGGTAGCAGCGAACCAAGGTGACGCTTTCTGGCGTGGATCCGCCGATTCGTTCGTCTCATGTAATTTGATCCCGCAAATAGGCAAACTCAACGATGGCACTTAATGAACCGCTCAACCGAAAACTTCGCATGGCCCTAATTGGCGGTGGTGCCGGTTCCTTCATCGGTCGCGTCCACTCAGTCGCCGCCTGCTTGGACAATCGCGCTGAATTGGTCGCCGGGGCGTTGTCCAGCAACCCTGAACGATCCAAAGCGTCGGCACCCGATTACGGAATTGATCCATCACGGGCCTACGGCAGCTACGAAGCTTTATTGGACGGCGAATCAAAGTTGCCCGAAGACCAGCGAATTGATTTTGTGTCGATCGCCACGCCCAATCACACGCACTTCGAGATCGCTCGCGCGGCCGTCGAAGCTGGGTTCAATGTGATGTGCGACAAGCCAATGACGTTCGATCTGGCTCAAGCCGAGGCGTTGATGGAAACGATCGAAAACAGCGATGTCGTTTTCGCGCTCACGCATAACTACACCGGTTACCCGTTGGTGCGTCAGGCTCGCGAGATGATTGCCAGCGGCGAGCTGGGCGAAATCAACGCGATTCGGACTCAGTACATTCAGGGATGGCTGCGAACTCAATTGGAGGCCGATGACCAAAAGCAAGCTGCATGGCGCACCGATCCGACCAAGAGCGGTGCGGCGGGCGCGTTCGGTGACATCGCCACCCACGCGTACAATTTGGGACGTTACATGACGAGCGAGTTGCCAGAATCGGTTAGTTGTCACTTAAAGACGTTTGTGGAAGGCCGCCAGTTGGACGATTACGGGACGGCTGTCATCCGGTACGAAAACGGAGCGTTGGGCACAGTGACGGCCTCGCAAATTAGTCACGGCCGCGAGAACGATTTGGAAATTGAAATTGATGGCACGAAAGGATCGATTCGTTGGCGTCAAGAAAATCCCAACGAGATGATTTACCGTCAAAACGGCAAGGCACACCAAATTTATACTCGCGATCCCAACGCGGCGTACATGAACGACTCCGGTGCAAGTGCATGTCGTCTGCCGTCGGGGCACCCTGAAGCGTTCTTTGAAGCGTTTTCCAATGTCTACGCGTCCGCCTTCGACGCCATGGCCGCGCGGTCGGCCGGTCAAAAGATCGACAACAGCAACACGATCTATCCGAACGTGTGCGATGGAGTCGAAGGGATGTATTTCATCCAGCAATGCGTGGCCAGCAGTAAAGCAGATTCACAGTGGGTGCCGCTGAAGCATCCGGTAGCCCGACGTTGATTTTGGCGATTGAGTATGGCCGAAGGCCATGTTCACCGTAGCCAGGGGCAACGCCCCTGGGATGGGTGCGTCCAATTAAACGTCGATGGCTGAAGGCCATTTGTACCTAAACGCAAATTGGAGAAAACGTTGCCGCAATCTCTAAGCCAGATTTACGTTCACGTTATCTTCAGCACCAAAGATCGATTTTCGTTCTTGCGACCGCCTGTTCGGGACAAAGTACACGCCTACATGGCGGCAATCGTGCGGGATATGGGGTCGCAATACGTTGTTGTGGGCGGCGTAGAAGATCATGTTCATTTACTTTTTGATCTAGGCCGAAACCAGGCGGCAAAGGATTACGTGGAGCGTGTGAAACGCGAGTCGTCGAAGTTTTGCAAAGACCTTAGTCCTAGGCTTGACAAGTTTTATTGGCAGCGTGGTTACGGGGTTTTTTCTGTCAGCCCGACTCACTTGGGCGCAGCGGAAGCGTATGTCCGCGATCAACAAGAGCACCATCGACGCAAGACGTTTCAAGATGAGTACCGCGAATTTTTAGTCCGGTATCAGATCAATTTTGATGAACGGTATGTTTGGGATTAGGTTTTAAGTATGGCCGTTGGCCAAATGGACGGTGGGATTTTGCGTGACCTGGGGCGTTGCCCCAGGCTGCGTTTCAAGAGGCCGTTGGCCAATTTTGGCCGAAGGCCATGTTCACCGTAGCCAGGGGCAACGCCCCTGGGATGGGTGCGTTGAAATCGTTTAGGTTTGGCCAACGGCCATACGCAAAAAAACCTCGGCCGATTTATCGACCGAGGTTCTTTGCAAAGGTTTCTTTTCTTCTAACGAACTGGCGTTACCAGTTGTAATTCGCTCCGACATAAGCACCGTGCAGCAAGTAGCTGTCATCGGCGTGGACTTGTCCAAGGTCGGCAACGCTGTTGTAGGCGACGGTGCGAGAATCGATTGCGTTTGCGACTCCCGTGACACCCATCAAGCGATAGCCGCCGCGAACGGTCCAACCACGGC
>CAYVAN010000149.1:0-6135 GCA_964449225.1 uncultured Rhodopirellula sp. | reverse complement strand
AGTCCGAGGTCAAGTTCGCCCAACGTTGAAAGAACCGTATCGGTCGAACGAGTGTAGATGTTGTCGACGCCGCCGGCAGTGAGATAGGCAACTTGTGTGTCCGTTCCCAGACGATGCTCCATCGTTGCACGGTTTCCGTAGATGCCGAACTTGCCACCGATGTTCAGGTCCAACCGATTGCCGAGGCAATAGGTCAGCATTCCACCGAACTGATAACCGAGCAGTTCGTTCTCGGTATCCAGGTCGTCGAAGATGGTGACTCGTCCATCGCGGTTGACGCCGTCTGACGTTGTATCGACGCCGTAAGCAATGTTCGTTTCGTCGGTGATTCGCAGATAGCGAATTCCGTGACTGGTTGTGATGCGAGTTCGACCCGAGTTTGATCGCACAAGTGGTCCCGCAGCACCGCCTAATCCGCGACCGTGACCAAGTCCCAATCCAGCACCCAAGCCATGCGAAGCCGGGGCACAACCCGCGTAGGCCGCACGCTGGGCACCCATCAAACCAAAGCTGAACAGGTTCAGTTCGATGCCGTAGAAATTAAGTTCGCGTGTCATCCGAACTTGGTATCCACCGTCGAGGGCGGGAGTACCGGTACTCGTCGCGGCCGTTTCACCATCGATATGGTCGTAGACGTTTTCGGATCCAGAGCCTAGATCCAGAAGTGCGTCGCGGTACTGTGGCTGAGCAGCTCGGATATCCGAACCGGCGCTGGTGATTGATTCGGCATCAGGGTGCCATTGAAAGAATCGAACGCCCAAGCCGTATCGTCCGCAACCGATGTAACGTCCTAACGAAACGTCGAAGCCAACTCGGTCGCTTGGGTCCAGGTCGCTCGTGCGAAACGGTGAATTAAGTCCCGATGCGATTGCACGTCCCTGACCTTCTTGCAAGGTGAAGAACAGAATGTTTGCTCCACCGAACCAAGGGAACAAGTCGGGGCGTCCGCCGCCAAAGCCGGAAGCGTAGCTTTCATAGTTCCCGTCGCCGCAGGCTTGGCCGCCGCAGGAAGAATCGCCTTCCCATGGGGATGACATCGCTTGAGCGTAGGGGCTCGGTGATGAACCTGTGTGAGCGTAACCCGAGTCGCCTTGGTACGACGGGTATGCGGTGCCAGTTGCAACGCCATCGCTACCAACAATCGGCATTGCCGGTGTTGGCATCGTGCTGTAGTTGCCCATGTGTTGCGGTGCAGAGGAATGCTGATGGCCGCTAGAGTACGATTGTTGGTTGCTGTAGGAAGCAGGTGGGTAGCCGCCTGAATAGTGCGGTTGTCCCGTTACCACGTTGCCCATCGGCTGGTTGTTGTAGCTGGAGTCGTTCCGGCTGGTTGAGCCCTGATGTTGCATCGAATCCTGATGATGCATCGAGCTTTGCTGATTCGACGGCGCGGGCTGATAAGAGCCTCGCTGCATTTGTTCCTTGACCGCACTGCGATCGAGTCTGCCTTGTTGAATCGATTCGCCGCGAGGTGCAGCCATTCGAGGTGCAGGCAAATCTTCGGCGACGCCGCCAAGCAGGTCATCGGCACCGCCGAGCAAGTCGTCGGCAGAGTCTTCGGCCAAGAGTGCTTCGTCGAGAGCCGGTCGGAAATTGTTCCAACGCGATGGCGACGAATAACGTTGATCCGCACTGGCGACACCCGACAGAGCGAACGCGCTCATGCTAACGGCGATCGCGGTACGGCGAAGGAATTTTGATTTCATCGTGATTTGAATCCTTTGCTATCTTCTGGTGAACATCCAGGTTCGGCATCCATGCGTGTGGAGGCTGTCCCCGCTAGCAGCATCGACACCCAAAGATCGTCCGTCAGAGGGATTCAAAGAGATTGTGCGCTAGAATGGCGCACAGTGATCGAATAAGCCGGGTATCAATCGAAAGTTGCGTTACCGCAAAGGTGTCCGCGATCAGGCAAGGTTACCCAACCGGAAAAGTTTGTCGAAAAAGCGTTCTTTTGCGAACACTGCGTTCCGCTCGTTCCGGCCTGCGATTGATACAATTACAACCAACCTTGCAGCTCTTGCAAATTCCTTGCGTTCTGCCCCAGATCGCCTTTGCCCACACGTGACCGGCTAGACGCGTACAGGTGGGTTTGGCCGTTTGGGTTGCTTGAAAGTTCGATCCTTACATCGTCAACGAAGCCCAGGATCTTTGTTCTGCGGATCGCGTGCAGCACGATCGGGTCGTCTTTACCGGCCTGGGAAACCGTTTCCCATTGCCGGTCCGAATCAAAGGCGACGTTTAGCTTTCCTGCGATTTCGACCGGCGAACCTGGCAGATCATCCAAATCCAGCTTTGCATGGTTCGTGGTCAAACCAAGGATAAGTTTTTCAAACATCGCAGTATCGATACACTTTGTTATTCGCCGCGGCCAAGTTGATCGAGTTGTTCTTTGTACTGATCACGTTCACGACGCGTGGCTTCAAGATCAAAGATCAGGTACTTCATATCCAGACGCAGCTGCGACAGTGCTTCTTGGACGAGAGTCAGGATGCGACGTCTGCGAGTGCTGCATTCGACGACTCGAGTCAGTGCGGGAGCGACGACATCGCGATAACGCTCGGGAAGTGATTCGATCGCTCGGGCCATTTCTTGCAGCTCGATCGGGGTTTCGTCGTTCAACTTGGCGGCGGTTCCGATGGACTTTTGCATGAATGCTCTCTTGGCTGGGAAGCTTGGCTTCGTGTGGATGGTTGGGTTTCGTTGATTGCCTTCCATTGCATTCAGAGTGCCGAAATCCAAATCGGAACTCGCTGCCGTGTCGTAAGTTGTTTCAGAGGCTTTGTTTACGCGGAATTATCGCTTTTGGCACCAGCTGATGCACGTTGTGATTGGGCAACGTGGACTTGGGCACCGATTCGATGGATTCGGCTTGGCTTGTCGGCGTAAATCTTGATATAGAAACAGCTTGCGTCCGGCGATGTTGCCTAGCGACACCATGGGGTTTTTCATCAACACCCAGTCGCACTCGTCCAACATCGTACTAATTTCCAAGCGGCTCGGGTGGCGAATCGATGTTCGTGAACATCGCGATATCCACGGCGGCTTGCATGACGTGGGGATTGTTCCGCTTTGAGCCAATCGAGTCAATGATCGAGTCTTCGCTGTGAATTTGAATCGAACCAAATCGTCGTCAGTGATAACGACCTGGCAAACTCTGCGGATGGCCTGCGCGGTTTACCTATCCAATGCCTCAGCAATCGACGCAGAAAATCTTCACCCTCGCGCGCAGCGGGAGGGTCGCGCCAAAGCGAGCGGAAGGTTTTGCGAGAACGCGCGATCGCTCCGTTCGCTCTGTTCGCTCAGGCTCGACTCTGCCAAAACGCGATTGAAGCATGCCACGGCAATGGCGTTTCTTTTATTCACCTGCATTGCTCTTCAAGCCACCGCCCTGCTGTCCACCGCTGGTGCTCAACTGCACGATTCACTTGACGCTTATCCGCCACGGTTCTTCTTGGACACTTCGGATTGTGACGCACGCGTGGTCCAGCATGATAGTTCCGTTACCGGTGGTGTTGGCGGCGGGGCTTGCGAAATGGTCACGATGGTCGCGTCCAGTGGCACCAAGGCTCACTTGGTTTACCCAATCGAACCAGTTCGGCCAATTGACGATTTGAATGCGGTCATCGAAGTCATGAGTGCCACTGAAGGTGCGACGATTGGCTTTCGAGTTCGCTATCCGTTTTTGCGAGACCCGGAAACTCGCCGCCCGGTATCGGTCATCGTCTTTGGTGCCAGCTACACGTCGCCTGGCGAGTTTGCGTCGATCGGAATTGGTTCGATCCAGCGACCGCTTCAGCTAAAAGAAGTTTCGCTGCGAAGCCAGTACGGTCCTGAATCGGATTTGCAGGATCCCTACGTCGACGCGGTTGTCATCAATGCCTATGGCGGACCGGGAACGACCGCGATTCGGATGGATGAATTGCGAGTCGAAGGGATGGTCCCGGTCAACGCGGGCGTGATCACCGGAAATCGTCACAGCGATAAAGCAGTCAACCGTAAACGAAGCACTGGAAACCGAAATAAAGAAAACCGATACCGATTACAACTTGGATCGTCATCAATAGAAAACGATCGCGATGATCAAGCCGTCACGAATTCGCTTGCCTTTCCGATCGGCCGCGTGACACGAATTTTGCAGCACAGCGGCGAACCGTTGGCTTGGGTCAGGACACTTGGTTTTGATGCGGTGTTGTTACGCGAATCTCCTGATGCCGCGATCCTGTCCGAAGCGATACGGGCTCGAGTCAAACTATATGCACCTCCGCCGCCATCCCCCGATCCGACCTTGGCCGCGATGCTGGAACCCGTTGCTGGTTGGTACATCGGGTCGGGCGAAGCACTGGACGAACGGCAACTGGATTCAGCATCCGAGACAATCGCTCGCCTAAAAGCCCTGCCGACCCGTTGGCAGCGTCCCGTTGTGGCCGCCCCTAGTGATTCATATTTGCGATACGCGTCGTTGGTTGACGCGATCATTGATGATCTACCGCCGCCAGCACGTTCGTTACGCGGGTCCGAAGAGTTGGCGCAAGTATCAAAGCGACAAACCTTGATGGCCGATCGCGCGCAAGTTGCAATTGGCGTCGCCAGCATGCCGCCCGAATCGATGTTGGTCCAAACCGAGCAGATTGCTGATGCGATCGGAGCACCGCGGCCGTCAAATTATCGATGGCAAGCGATGTGGTTGCAAACGATGCGGTCGCTTCAGCAATCACCCGCTGCGATTCTTTATCGATCGACGCGATCCCTAGCGTCGGGATCCGAAATGGACCAGTCGCGCGCGATGTCGATGAGTTTTACCAATCGTATGGTCGCGATGATCGAACCCTGGGTTGTCGCGTCAACTCCATCGGCACCGCCAACGATCCAAGGTGCGGCGTACCACTGCATGCAGCAAACCACAGGATCAACGGATTTGTTAATCCTTGCCTCCGATGCAACGCGCGGTAGCGAAGTTTTGGCCGGCGATGGGCAGAGCATTCGCATTGGTTTGGGGCCATCGGACAAGAACAAAACCGCTTGGCGTTTGACTCATTTTTCAGCCGAACGATTGACACCGACGGCAAACTCGTTGGGTGGCGAGATCGAAATTGTTTCGCCGGATGCCGTCGAGTTAATTGTCCTAAGCAGTGATCCGACGGTCGGCAGCCAACTGGTCCAACAATCGAGTCGCTATGCAAAGCAAGCAAGTCTGGATCGTTGGCAACTTGCCGCCGCGTCGGTCATGCAGGCTCGTTCGGGATGGGATCAAGCGATTGCGATGCGTGCGGTCGGTGACGCCAGCCCCACCAACCTGATCGCCGTCGCGGAACAAACTTTATCGCGTGCGGAACCGGCTTACCGAGCGGGTGATACCGACACGACAATCCGCATGGCATGTCGAGCCGATGCGTGGGCGATGCGAAGTTCGTGGCAATTGGCCGAGGCGCTGATGCCGCATTGGCCGATGCCAACCAGTAGCCCGCCAATTGATTTTGGTGCTACCGGAATTCAATCGTTGTGGCGACCGTTGATGGATGATGACGGGTGGGGCGAGAATTTGTTGACTTCGGGGTCGCTTGATTCAGCGGAATTCGTTGGCCCAGGACGCTGGACATTTGGTCGTCGATTGGAAAGTCGAGCTCACAGCGAAGTGGGGCACATTAACCGCGGTTCATTTGCTGGTCCCGGGGCGTTGCGTGCAAGAGTGACGTCGTTGGGCAGCGACACGACGATCGATTCGCTTGGTGGCGGTTATGCGGGAACCGTCGTTCAAATTCGCAGTCCATCAATTCGTTTGCCAGCCGGTTCAGCGATCCGCATTGATGCGATGGTTCGCACCGTCGGTTTTGGCGGGCCGCATCAGGGCGTCTTGGTTTACGACGGCGTTGGCGGGCAACCGATGGGTGTGCTGGTTCGTGGGCGTAGCGATTGGACGCCGGTACGTTTGTATCGCCAAACAATTGCAGATGGTCCTGTGTCGGTCATGTTTGAATTGCTTGGGGCTGGTGAAGCAATGATTGACGAGGTGACGCTGCGAGTCTGGCAGCCAGAATCTGAATCAGGGATCCAGTTAAGACCAATCGATCCTGGTGCAAAGTCGCACGGCGAAACCCGCCCCCACCCCCAAACGCCACGGGAACCCCCCCCCCA
>CAYVAN010000148.1:2064-11342 GCA_964449225.1 uncultured Rhodopirellula sp. | reverse complement strand
GACCAAACCATCGCGAACATCTGCTGCTCCATGCGGCGGCCGACTGGACGGCGGAGAACTGGGAACGTGATCCTGATACCGTTGCCCGAAAGGTGCTCGGCGCATTTTGGAAAAGCTCAGCCATTGGTGAACGCGAGCCGCGGCATTTGAAGGCGCATCGTTGGAAATTCGCGATTCCTGTCGACCCGCCAACAAAGCGTTGTTTCTTCGACGCGGAATCTAACATCGCTGCTTGCGGCGACTGGGCTGGCGGGCCTCGCGTCGAAGGAGCGTTTCTAAGTGGGATGTCGGCAGCCGGTCGAATTCTCTCTACCTTGTCGTCGCCGCCGCGACAGCCAACGGATCAAATGCAGCTGTTCCAATGACGAAACGTTGGAGTCGATCATGAAACCCGTTCACTTGTTAATCGTCAACGTTGTCGCCAGCTGGTACATGGTGGGTTTGATTTGGATGGTCCAAATTGTTCACTACAACTTGATGGACCGCGTGGGGCCCGAGCACTTTGTTCGGTATGAAACCGACCATGGGCGACTGATCACCCCCATCGTCGCGATTCCGATGTTGATAGAGATCGCAACGGCCGCAGGCTTAATCATGCTTTCCCCGCCGGGCTTCCCGCGTTGGGCAGCCTGGACCGGGCTGGCGATGGTGTTGGCAATTTGGTTGTCCACCGCGTTCCTCCAGGTTCCCTACCACAGCCAACTGCTAAAAGGTTTCAGCAACGTTGCTTACCAAGGACTTGTGGGCACCAACTGGATTCGAACCGTTCTGTGGACTGTCCGTGGTTTGATGATGGGATGGTTTGCGCGGGCGATACTTAGCACCTAGCGAAAGGAAAGTAGAAAAAAGAGGAAGAGGGTTTCTGTGTCAGCCGTGGAAGTGCCTTACTCTTGCTCGGCCAAACCTCCTACGCTCGTCGATCGTTGCTGAAAAATCGACACACGGGAATGATGGTGGGTCTGCGCCGAAGCGGCTTGACCCACCCTACGTTGAGTGCGGTTACGCTTGCTTAGTTTTTCGCCTTTGTTTTGGCTACGCATTGGTAGTCGAATGCGGAAGTCTTAGCGCAGCGGCAGGACCTGCCTGGTACGTGTGAACCGGATGGTTTGCGACCAATACCGCTAACAACCGAAGGCTTCGCTTGAGAAACTGATTGCCCTGGGCTTGGTGATTTAGCTATCGTCGGGATAGGCAGGAGTCCTCTTCGAGACGGACTAAGCCGTTCAAATTAGACACTCGACGAGCAGTTCTTTTGTTTGTTGTTGGATACCTGGCGACGATGACTCGCGTGATCCGGCGACGTTCAGAGTTTCCGGACACTCTTCTAGAAGCCACTGCGCCAATTGCTTTTGCAAATCAGGTTCTGTGATCGAAACCATCAGACACGGTTTGGATGCTTGTTGGCACATTCGCTTTGTCAAACGAGTGCCGCCGCCAACGGATCCGCTGTACAAGATCAGGGTTGCGTCACTGTCCACCACATTTTGACGTGTCCGAGCCGGATAGTTTGCAACGCCGTTTTCTTGAAGGTTGTAGTGATCCGGGATTGAACCGTCTTCTGCCATCCGGCCTGCTGGACACCAACCGCCATGCGGAATCCCCAATTCAATCGCTGCATCCAACGCACCGCGATCAACGCCGGTCTGTCCACCGGAAACAATGCGAGATGGACGAAAAGTGATTTCGCTATTGTCGGAAGAGATATTGATTTGCAAAATTCCTAGGCCGTGAACATTGCCCCTAGAATTGCTCATAGAACTCGCTGAGACAAGCGGCTGGAAATCCGAGCGTTTTCCAAGATCGCGGTAGTTCCGCCGTCCAACGTCTTCGATCTTTTAGTGTCGGATGCGTGATCGACAGCTTCCAGCTATGCAATGCGATGCCCGACGCAAATTCGTTGTCGCTGCCATACTTTCGATCACCAAAAATCGGCAGACCTCGATCCGCTAACTGGACACGTATTTGGTGCTTCCGTCCACTGATCAACTGAATCGCAAGCAGCGTCGCTCGGTCGTTTGTTGCAACCGTGACGTAACGCAACTGAGCCTCTTTCGCCTGATCGCGATTTGGATTGGTGACCCGCATCCGATGAGCACCATCGTCTTTGTAAATCCAGTCAGTTAAGGTTCCCGCATCCGAATCAAGACGCCCGGGGACGGCTGCAAGATAGACCTTGCTTGCACCGTTTGAATTGCCGTCTTTATCCCGACTTGCATCCTTGGAGGCGAATTGAGGCGTTAGCCGCGACGCCGCCTTGCTGGTCCGAGCCAACACGATGACGCCAGTCGTGACGGTGTCCAGACGACTAACGATGCCAACAAAGACTTTTCCAGGTTTGTTGTACTTACGACGAATGTAATCGGCCGCCATCGAATGCAACGTCGGCCCCGACTGAGCTCCCATCGTTGCGATGCCTGCAGCCTTATCGATCACGAGCAAATGATTGTCTTCGTACAGGACCGATAGTGGTACGGGCTTCTGCATCAAATCAAAATTTCCAACGATATTCCATTCGAGTCCCGTAAACATTGTCGAGACCACGACGCCAGCCGTGCATGACATCGAATCTTAGCAGAGTTCGGTGTGATATCGGAAACTGATAGCGACTTCCTAGCGCGAATTGATCGTCGGGAACTAGCGGGTTGCCGTCGCCATGAGGCGTTAAGTAGGTCATTTCCAGCAGAAGTTGCCGATCAAGATCATCACCAATCAAATCGACACCGATGCTGCCGCCCGCAGTGTTGTTACCGGTAGGATCCAGCGTAGCAAATCCGTTTAGCCCATCGGTGTCAAAGTTGATGCCGGTGTTTCGCAAGATCCCGCCGGAAACTCCAGCACGGGCAACCGATTGAGGACTTCCAAAACCCGCAAAAAAGTTTGCGTATGGGACAAACGTTAGCGGAGCACTGGTGATCCAGCTATTTTCAACCAGCAACAAGGTGCCATCAGCCGTGCGATCAGCACGCGGCCCATCCTGGCCAGCGTTGACAATCACGCGAACACTGTTGCTAATTCGATCAAAGTACCGACGCGTGAAGCTGGCGGTAATATTGTGATAACTGCGACTGGAATCGTTTCGATCGCGAACGTAGGCATAGCCGCTTTCAATGTAACCACCGTAGGCATCGATAAACCAAGCGGTTCCAAACGCCTGCGCGGCATGTTCGTCCGCACCGAACGCTTGTGAGTTTAATTGATCAAACACAGCGAAAAAGGTTGCATCATAGTTTGACCAGTTCAGCAATTTGCTATGCCGTGCAGGCAATGCGAATGCAGCACCGGTCACAGCGTCTTCCATCCAAATTCCGTTTTGAAACAGCAACGGAACCAACCCTAAAGTCACCGGTAACTCGAAGGGCGACGATTGCCCTGTCAGTCCGCCGATGACCGGCCCCAAGTCGCCTTCGTAGAATCCCGTGGCAGGTGTGAAGTCGATCTCGTTTCGAAATCGCAGGTCGCCCGCGACGCGTTCAAATCGCGTAAACGCCCCGCCTTCGTCAAGCGGTCCAACGAATCCATGGAACCGCCCTCCGTCGGTCATCTGAAGGTCCATGTCAAGATTCAGGCGGTTGGCAAAGTTGTCCGTTCGACCACCCGCGTTGCGCCCCGTGCCGATACCGGTTCGAAAATCACCGTAGACATAAAATTCCGGTCGAAGCATGTTGTATTTGCCAAACCAGTTTTTGCCTCGCGGCGTGATTCCGTCGCCGTAAAAGATGCGTCCCCATTCCACCCATGGATGCTGAGTCGGAACGTTGCGTTTTGCATCGTACACCCACTGCTCGCGACCACCATCGTGAAACATTGAATCACTTGGTAACGGCGTCGGTGAAAAATCACTCGAATAACCAAACTGGCAGTCACCGCAAGGCTGTTCATTCGGTAAGCCGCCAGCGTCCTTGACCGTTAATGGTGGTGCCTGAGTCGCTTGGGAATCAATCGACCTTAAGTAGCTTGGCAAAACACTCATAAAGTCGTTTTGCGAGCCGGTGCTCATTCGCGTCGATGCTGAACGGAACCGAACCTTCTTTTCGACCAACATCAACACCCCGGCTCGATCAACGACGAATCGATCTTTGGTGCTTGGCGAAGCGGACGGCAATCGCGTCGGAGCTGATCCAACATTGCCTTGACGATAAGCGTTTGGACTGATTGCCGCAGCTTGATTTGTCGTTGCGGAAATCATGCAAAAGCTGAAAACCCAAACGAAACACCGAAGCGTTTTACGAGCAAGACAAGTCGATTTCTTATTGAGTACACACATTGCTATTTCACCATAAATGTGTGACTGCTTTTGCAAAGCTCAAGCATATTTTCGTTCATACGGCCGATCATATCAGAGGTGCTTTTGATCTGACGCATAAAGTACATCGGTTCGGTGCGGCTACGCATCCGGACGCTCAATCGATACGTCCCCGGCTGACGAACCGCAGACGCAGGAATATGAAACTTGGGTACGCGGTGATCTAAAGGAGCGATTGAATGCGCTTCCATGCGGATGAATGGTGGGTGGTTTAAGACCGAGACTGGAACGGCACCCGGACGTAAAAAACCGAGTTGATCGATACTAAAATTGACCGGCAGAGCGACCTCCCGGTCGGTGCCACGAATGTTGCTGATCAAAAACTTGGTTTGCAAATTGAACAGATTTTTGTCGCGTGGAATCCGGCCCTTAGCGACTTCCACCGAGTGCATGTCCGCGAGGTCGGCGTTTCGATCCAGGTAACCACTTTCCCAAACTCGTTTACCACCGGGACCAATCAAGACCACGTTCATCCATAATTGCGGTTGAGCCCCCAACGAGCCGGTTGTCAGGTTGTGACCTTCACTAACATTGCTGACTTTGTAGGAAACCGTAAGCGGACTTCCCGCACGTGGCATCGTGTGAAAATGCGGACCTTTGACCTTCAATGCCGCTTCCATCGTCATCACCGCAGACCCTCGCTTTTGTTGGGCGCGATTGATGTTGTCGTCGATGATCTTTCGACCATCACGACGATCATCGGTGTTGTCCCAGGGTGCGGGGAAGAATGCGTTCAGATCAACCGTTCGTTCGAATTCCTCAGTTCCCCAGCCAGCGCGGTAATCAAATTCAAGCCATTGCCTGGGCGTGTATTGTTTTGCTTTTGGATTGTGTGGAAAGATGCCAGGGTGCGCGATCGAGTATCCCGGTCCCCAAAAGCTATGATTGGCGTGTTTGCGTGGTTCGCCAAACGGTTTGTCATTGATCGTTGCACAATGGCCCCAAGCATAACCATCAGGCTTGCCTGGAATCGCGCCCATGTGACAGTCCGAACAACTGATCCCCTTGGCGTGCGCTGGTCCGGCTCGATACTGGGCATGAACGACTTCCAGCGAAATGCCCGGATGCACGGCAACTTGATGGCAAGAAATGCAGACATCGCCATTGGTCAAAGGTTTGAAGAAATAGCTTGATCCGTGGATTTTTTGGCCTGGTCCTTTCATTCCCGCCTCAGGCTTTAACTTTAGTTTGTCAGCTTGCGACAAGGCGTTTCGTAAACCATGCCCACCGGATGAACCGCCGACCGGTGCATGGATACTGCCCGGTTCAATTCGTCGATCACCGTTGCTACTGCGTCCGTAGTGTTCATTGATACGGTGACAAGCAATGCAAGTGACGCCTTCGCGGACCACGCGCGGTGCTTCCAGAATACTATGGTCGCGAGGGATCTTTAATTGAGTTCCGACGGGAAGATGGCACCGAATGCAAAAGCTACCCACGGTTCCTTGGGTGTATTCGATCATCGCCTGTTCGAATCGTTGAAACATGGGCGAGACAGCAGAGTATGCGTGACCGCTTGCCCTCCATTCCTCGTAATGAGTTGGATGGCATTGGCGGCACGACTCCGCTGATGGATAACAGTCCTCTGCCCAAAGGCCATCGTGGGGATCTTTCTTAGAAACCTCGGTCTTCTTAGGCTTGCCCTTGCTCTTTCCAAATCCACCATCGCCTAAACTTGCCAACGGGTCGTCATTAAGACCGGCACGGGACGACGACAGGTCATCGAGAAGTAAATCGTCTTCCAACAAGTCGTCCGACAATGAAGGTCGCATCGACAAACGCAACGGCCGCGGCGTCATCGTCGCCGAACGTGAAGGAATGCGATGACCGTATTGATCACCGCCATCGTTGCGACGGTTGTAATGCGGCGTCTGCCAGTGGGGCGTTCCGGAAGTTGAATGAACCGAATCTGGTCGAGAAACATTTCGCATTCGCGACATTAGTTGCTGAGCAACCGCGTCAGGATCTTGAGCTGGCGCATCTATTTGCCCCAACGCGACGTGCAAAGACATCACAAACAAGATCGACAATGAACCAAATCGGATCATAAAATTGAGCAAGGCCGTAGAAGAATGGTCGTACAGATTCGGTACCTGTACTTTTAACTCGACCACTCACAATGCGAGAAATGCGAACGATCCGAAAGGCAGTCACAAAGGCAATAACCGTTACAAGTTCACGGCGAAGAAGAGCGTTTCTTTTGAAACCTTTTAGATTAACTAAAGTTTGACGCCTGATTAAAAATTTAGGGGTAGGCTTCCGATACGAATCACTCTGTTGTTCGTAACTTTTCAGGCCCAAGCCCCAATCAGTCCAAGCGGAGCTGCATTCGATGACAGCATTATTGAACGCTCAAGATCAGGAAGGCGATCAAGAGAAAAAAGACGATTACTTCCGATGCCAAATTCCAATTGAATCCAGTAAGGCAACGATTAGTGCTGGCCGACGAAAGACCTGCGTCCAAGTCCAGGAAGCGTCCATTGATGGCTTTACCGTTTTAGTTCGCGACAAAGACGCAAAAAATTTGCGGATGGGGAAACCATGGGTCATCGAATTTGATGGCAGCCGTTTGGAAGTCATCGGCCAATGGTTCTTTAACGCACCGGGTGGTTTCATCCAAGTCGGTCTTCGACGGATGCGTGACCTCACCCCCGAACCCGTTTTTCGCACCCCGTTCTTTTCCAGATTCTCAACAGCAAAGATGTCTGGTTCGGCAACATCCGCCGCCGGATTTGGCGGTTTTGTGATTGTGCTGTTCTTAGGCTTATCGATGCCTGGACTCGGCGAACAACTTGGAACGTCGGATCGAATTCAGGGCGCTGTAAAATGGATTTGCAGTGAATTCACTGGACTATTTTAGGCCGCTTTAAATCACGAGTCGCTCGGTTTCGATTCGACGTTTGATTCGATTTCAACGTCGACAAAACTTTGTTGATCGGCGACGACTAAGCGGTTGCGACCTCTTCGCTTTGCTTCATAAAGCGCCGCGTCTGCTCGTTCAACGACCGAAGCAACCGTGTCAGACTCTGCGACTTCGGTTAATCCACAACTGGTGGTCACGCTAAGATCATGCTCGCTTGCCTTGGCAAGCCTCGTCCGAATAATGCAACGCCTGACTGCCAACTTGGCTCCATCGATTGGAGTCATGGGCATCACCATACTGAACTCTTCGCCGCCGTACCGAGAGAAATGATCTGATTTTCGACCGCGTGCGGAAATCGCCTCGGCGACACCTTTGATGACTTCGTCACCTACAGCGTGTCCCCAACGATCGTTGATGCTCTTAAAATGATCGATGTCAAAGAGCGCGACGCAAAACGGAAAACGATGTCTGTGAAAGTCGTTGATTCGCCGATCAAGTTCACTGTCAAATGCTCGACGATTCCCCAATCCCGTCAGCGAATCAATCAGAGCATTCGAGTTAGCGCGGTTGAGCCGCAATTGCCTTGCAATTGAATGTTTTAAGATCCGAGCTAGCAGTGACCCGACAACATGCTGCTTGGGCAAATAATCTTGCGCCCCAGCATTGATCGCTTGAATCGCAGTTTCGTCTCGGTCGTCTCCTGTCAAAACAACAATTGGCGTTTCAGGAACATGAGACCGAATCGACGAAACTGCATCAACACCTGGACTATCAGGAAGCCCCAAATCCAACAGGATGACATCGAACGATTGGCCCTGGCATAAATCGATCGCCTTTGACAAAGTCAAAACCTGATCGACAGTCACTGAAATTTCAGGCGATCGTTCCAACATCATCGAAATGAATTCCGCGTCTTGATCACGATCCTCAATTAACAAAACTCGCATGGGCGAGCGCGAAGGAGTGCCGTCAATCATCATTGATATCGCCGTGTTTTCCATGTGAGTGGACCGCAGTCGCAGGGCAAATCAGTTTTTCACTTGGGAGTGTTCCCCATTGTCGATCGGCTCTCCGAGCCGATAGCGATGTCAACTCGGAGAGCCGAATGATATTACCCAGCTTTAAAAACTGAATTGCCGTGACCTCAGTCGCCAGTTCGATCCTACTAACCAAAACGCGTTCGCAATTGTTAATCATTCGGCTTATCTCTACAACGTTAACATCTAATTTGCGCAACAACAATGGTCTAGAACGAAGCATCACAATGGGTCCGACACGTGGATATTCCGACGTTTCACAAGCGTTATGCCGTGCATGAACGATCTAATTGAGTGACGTGATTTCGAAGGTTAAACGCTATCTCTGGTTAGCAAATTCAATTCAACTATGAACTTGGCTTGAAGCGTTCCAACACAACATCGCTCAACCGATCAGTGTATGTTAGAGATCGCGGCGTCCTCTTGTCTTACGTTAAGGATCGATCGAAATCGTGAATCAAAGATCAACATTAGCATCAGCGGTTTTCGTTCTTGTTGGAATTTTTTTCGCCACTGCTGATGCAACCGAGCCCAAAGGGTTCGAGGCACCCAATATCATTTGGATCATGGCGGATGACCTTGGGTTTAATCAGTTGGGTTGCTACGGCGACACTCCGATCAAGACCCCGAATTTAGATCGCATGGCAGCAGAGGGCATTCGTTTTACTCAGGCATACGCCGGCAACACCGTGTGCTCGCCTTCGCGAGTTTCACTTTTTACCGGTCGCGATGGTCGCCTGATGGAGAACAATTCCAACACTGTTCAACTACGCGACATCGATGTGACGTTTGCAACCGTGCTGAAGCATGCTGGCTACGACACTGCTTTATTTGGCAAGTACTCGATCGGTTCTCAAATGGGTGTGACCGATCCTTTGGCAATGGGTTTTGATACCTGGTACGGAATGTATTCAATTTTGGAAGGTCATCGACAATACCCAACGATGCTGTGGCGTGACGGCGTGAAAGTTCGCATTCCAGAAAACGAAGGCGGCAGACAGCAGATCTATGCTCAACAACGATTTACCGAAGAAGCGATTGATTACATCAACCAACCGCATGAACAACCGTTTTT
>CAYVAN010000148.1:0-2054 GCA_964449225.1 uncultured Rhodopirellula sp. | reverse complement strand
CGGCAAAGATCGCGAGGACCCTTTCTTTGTGATGCTGATGTTTTCGTCACCTCACGCGGAACTTGCTGCTCCGCAAAAGTACATCAAGCCTTACGAAGAAGCGTTTGAAGAAGAACCGTACACAGGAATGAAGACAGGTCATCCCAGCGACAAGTATGCGTGGTACTACCCAACTCCGGTGCAGAAACCTCGCGCAACCATGGCAGCGATGGTGACTGCGTTAGATGATTACGTGGGCGACATTATTACGACACTCCGAACAAAGGGCATTGCCGACAACACGCTGATCTTTTTCACCTCGGATAATGGACCGCATGACGAAGGCGGCGGCGACCCAGAATTCTTTCATGCCTCGGATCCCTACCAAGGAATGAAACGCGACGTTTACGATGGTGGGATTCATGTTCCCATGATTGCGTATTGGCCGCGTCAAATCACGATTCCGCGCGTGGATTCAACGCCTTGGGCATTTGCCGACGTCCTTCCGACGCTAGCGGAGTTAGCGGGCGTTTCATTAAGCGACGTTCCGCGTGTTAAGACCAACGGAACCTCGATCGCTGGTTTACTGAGTGACACCCCAGTGACGATCCCCCAACGCACCTTGTATTGGGAGTTTGGAAAACAAGCCGGGGATCCAAATTCCGGAATCGTTGGCGAGATCTTTCAGGCCGCCCGCCGCGGTCCATGGAAAGCCGTTCGATACGGCCAAGATGCCGATGTTGAAATTTACAACTTAGACATCGATGCGGGTGAATCAAACGATGTAGCCAACCAACACCCTATGGTTCGACAAGAGTTCCAAGAGCTCTTCGACGATCCGCGTGGTGAAAAAAACTAAGCCGCGTTTTGCGAAGTTAGTTTGCAGAGATCTGCTGCGTGGAATAAATGACAGCTTCTTGCCAGATCAGTTCACAGTCTTGGTTGTCAGCCGGAATGTGCGAGCACCGGGGTCAACCCAAATCCAAAACCAATTTTCCCTGGCAAGGCCCGGGGGTAGGAAGCATCGCGGAAAATGGATTCCTAAAGAGAACTTTGAGCGGATGCCAGCAACACTTGAGAAGATGCCCCGAGGATAGAAAACCGGCAGACCAAGAGGCATAAAACGAAATGCTCGGAAACTTAAAGGCTGCCGATTATTTGGGCCACAAGCTGTTGGGCAAGAAGAAGTGGCAGGTATTTTGATTCAAATGCCTGGTAATGATTGACGATCGACCGTCCGCACGGTGACAATGGGGCAACGAAAATGGATCCATTTACTTCGGTCAGAACGTCAAGCTTGGGAAAAATCGATGCTGCTATCAGGAGAAGAAATCCGCAGGCGTCAAAACGATCACGAATTGCGAATCGAACCGTTTAACGACGACCAGATCAATCCCAATAGCTACAACTTGTCGCTACACAATGAATTGCTGATCTATGAAGAAGTGGTCCTGGATGCGGGTGCCCCGAATCGCTATCGACGAATCGAAATTCCGCCTGAAGGTTTCATCTTGCAGCCCGGGATGCTGTATTTAGGGCGAACGGTCGAGTTCACCAGAACACACGGATTCGTCCCGATGATTCAAGGCCGCAGCTCGCTGGGGCGGCTTGGCATTGTCATCAATGCGGGCGGAGCGATTGGCGACGCTGGCTATGAAGGAACTTGGACGTTGGAAATGTACTGCATCCAGCCAGTTCGTATTTATCCAAATATGAAGGTTTGCCAGATCTACTACATGAACTTAGAAGGCGAATGCGAGGAGTATTGCAGCGACAAGTATCAAAACAGTCGTGATATTCAGCCAAGCATGATGTTTCGTGAATTGTCGAGTATCGACAGCGACAAGCAGCTTGAACTGAATTTCGACGAATTGCTGCATGGTGCCAGAGATTAGGTTCCAGAGATTAGTTGCCGGGGAGTAGTCGACCGCGAATCAAGGACAGCGACTTACCCTCGGGCAACTCTCTTTTTCACATTGGAGTGTTCCCGATTGTCGCGCGGCTCGCCGAGCCGACAGCGCTGTCGCGATCGGAGAGCCGAGCGACATTGCCCAGCTTAAAAAACTGATTTGCCC
>CAYVAN010000147.1:0-11363 GCA_964449225.1 uncultured Rhodopirellula sp. | reverse complement strand
GGACAATGTTGCGTTTGAGCGGCAAATTCAGGTTCGCACCCAGCAACCCGTCATCGTCCTCGGTCCAGCCACCAAACGCCGACCAATTGCCGCTACCGTTTAGCATCCGTCGATAAAAGATTCGGTATTGATCGACAGGCTCAAACGCGACCCTGGACTGAAACGTCGTGCCGTCTGCTTGCTGAACGAACGAATCAGACGACTCGCCGCCCATCGACTGCATCGTTTGGAAACCAAAGACATGGCAACCACGCGTCTTCCAGCTCAGTTCACCACGGAACTGAGTCACGTCGGCCTGGAACCACCAGTCATCGTTTAAGTAATCGATAACGCCACCGTATTGCAGGCCGTAGTCGACGCGGCGGAACAACCCACCGGTGACAAAGACCTGTTGTCTTGATTCGTTGGTGAATTCGGATCCGACTAGATTGCTCTGAGTCGCCCGCAGCCCCAACTGGGCTGATAGATCCCATCCGAGCCATTTTTTCAGCGAACGACCTTCGTTTAGGCCTTCGTAGAAACCAAAGCTACCGCTGCCGCTGCGAACGTTGGGGTCGGTGGCACTGGTGCTGGCAAAGTTCATTGGGCCTTGGAACCCTTGGACACCGGCAAAGAAATCGAAACGACACCAATTGATTCGCAGCATCGGCAGAAAGAACGGAATTCGATCAACGTCACAGCTACCGCACGCGTCGCAACCACAGCTGGCACTTCCGTCGCAAGTCATGGATTCCATGGCACACGATGGGCCACCAAAACCATGACCACCAAAGCCGCCTTCGGCTCCGCAAGCTACTTCGCATCCGCCGTCACAATCTGAATAGCCACAATCGCAACTGGGACTCATCATTTCCATCGCGTGACCAATGCCGCATCCCGGCTCAAACCCGCACGCTGGTTCTGAACCACATGATGGGCCCGCTGAATCGCAATCGCAAACCGGTCCACAGCTTCCATTGCATCCGCTGTCAAAGAAGCCGACCTGCGCGACGTTGCCCTGAACCAACGACCCGTCCAGCGGAGCTTCGGGCATTTGGTTAGGAATTGCCCCCGATGCGGCCCGTGCCACCATCGAAGTACGACGGCTAGCTGGCGATTTTCGCAGGCTGTTTTGAACCTTGCCCGATTTCTTCCGTAGTTGATTGTGCGTCGCCGCTGAAGCAGGAAGATCAGCGTGTAGACCGATAGTGGCCAGCATGATCGCAAAAATCGACCATCGAAAAAGCTTGGCGGACATGATCATCATATCAATGAATGGGTAGGCGTTCGGGAAGGATCCTCTAGGATGGGTATCGGATCGCATTAACCCGCAACATTAGAAAATCTTGCGCAACCGGCAAACTTTCACAGCGAACAGGAGCAACGTGTTTCACAACCATCGATTTCGCCTCTTGCTGTTGTTGATCAGCTTTATTGTTCAACCCGGCTTTGCTTGGGCCGCTGGTTTAGCGGATGTTTACAACCAAGGCGTCCGGCAATACGAACAATCAAAATTTGACGACGCAGCCGCCTCGTTCAAGCAGGCGGCTGCCAGCAGCGATGACATCATCGCTGCCCAGGCCAGATACAACCTTGGTAACACTCTGTATGCAAAAGCGATCGATCTGATCCGATCATCTAACGAAGACCAGATACGGCTCGGCGACGGACCTGCATCGTCATCGACGTTAAAATCCTCCGACGCTTCGCGGCCGGCCCCGGATTCCAGCCCAATCGAAATCCTAAAAGACGCGGTCGGAGCCTATCGGTCAAGCTTACGCCTGAATCCTGATGACGAGGACGCTCGATTCAATCTAGAAAACGCGACGCGATTGATCGATCAGTTGAAAGATCAACAATCGGACCAAAAATCACCCGAACAGAACCAGCAACAAAGTCAGTCAAAAGATCAACAGCAACAGAAGGATTCAACCGACCAGCCGGAACAAAATCCTAAACAGAATCCTGAGCAGAAACCCAATGACCGGGATGCCGAACTAGAGCAACCGCAAGAACAACCGCAAGACGGCAACGGCGAATCAGGTGAATCAGGTGAATCAGACCAAGGCGAGGATGGCGAAGAAGATTCGGATGACCAGAACAAACCTGATGAAAAAGAAAAAGGCGAACAAGGTGACCAGAAACCTTCCGATCAATCAAAGCCGTCAAACCAGCAACAACCAGATCAGCAACAACAGGGCAACAGCCAACCGGGAACCGAGTCTGCGAGTGGACAATCCGCCGCAAAGGAAATGACGCAGCAAGAAGCCGAGCAGATGCTGCAAGCGATCCGTGATCGTGACATGCAACGGCGAAATCGACTAGAAGCTCTCAAAAGATCGCGCCGCGTCGTCGTTCCCCGAGATTGGTGAGTGTAGGACAATTGTCCCAATTGTCTTTGCGCATCCATCGACAAGTTGCGTTCAGGTCAATTCTGATCATTGACCTACCATGGTGACCGAAGAAATTCAAAATGAATCGATACCTATTCCATTGCTCGATCGCATTCTTCGCGATTTGTCTCTGCACTTCTTTTGCAAACTCTGCCGACATTCAAGTCGGTGTTTCGTCGAACGACGCCTACGTGGGTTTTCCCATCACGTTGCAGGTCAGGATCGACAATGCATCAAAACACACCCCACCGGAAATCGACCCAGTTGATGGATTGAAATTTGAGTCGATGGGGCCGCCTTCGACGAATCGCAGCGTGACGAGTATCAATGGCCGGGTCACGTCAAGAACATCATCAACTTACCGATGGCTGGTGACGCCGAACCGCGAAGGCACGTTTACGATCCCGCCAATTCGGGTGAATGCCGATGGGATTTCATCGATCACGAAGGTGGTTCGCATCACGGCAACCAAGAGCGATGCGGGTGATTTGCTGATCGCGGAAGTCGAAAGCAATCAGGACAAAGTTTACGTTGGTGAACCGATCGAGCTGTCACTAAAAATCTACGTGAAGGCGTACGTCGATAAAGAAGCCAATATCAAACTAAGTGATGGCAACATGTGGAGTTTGTTATCCGATCAAACCCAGTGGGGTGTATTTTCCGATGCCATCGAACAAATGACCATGAACCGAATGCAGCCTCGCGGTATCGAGGTGATTCGCAAGGACGATGACGGTAAAGACGCGCTGTACTACCGATACCAGATCGATACAACGCTTTTCCCAAGCCGTCCGGGTCCGGTGGATCTCGATGGTGTAAAAATTGGTTTTGATTACCCGATTGAAATTGGCCAATCCAATTCGCGTCGCGGTGGAATGTCGTCATTTGAATCAATGCTTGGAGATGACTTCCCTTTTCCAAGTTCGATGTTTGGGGACAGCTTTTTCGGTGGCCCACGATTGACGCGACGGATCACAAAATCGCAGCCGCTGATGGTTGAGCCCGAGCTAGATTCGGTGACCGCAAACGAGATTCCCACCGAAAATCAACCCGAAGATTTTGCCGGTGCCGTGGGTCGCTATGTCATCGATACCCAGGCAGCCGATACGAACGTCCAAGCTGGTGACCCAATCCAGTTATCAATCCGGGTACGGGGAACAGGGAAAATGGAAACCGTTGCCGCTCCGCCGCTATCGGTCATCGACGAACTGACCAACAAATTCAAAGTCGATGACCAACCGCTTGCGGGTCGAGTCAATCGTGATCAGAAATTGTTCACCACAACGATTCGACCTATCGACGAAACGGTTACCGAGATCCCAGCAATACCCTTCACGTACTTTGACCCTGATAGCGGCGAATACGAAACGAGCTACAGCGACCCGATCCCGATCAACGTTACCGCCGCAGAGGTTCTAAAACTTGACCGGGCTCCCCGCGATGCCTCCGTGACGGAAAAGCCCATCCGTTCGGAAACGATTGCAGGTGATTCAAAGTCCCAAACACCACTAAACTTAAGCTGGCAGGATGTCACGCTTAGCAAAGACAAGATGGCCGTTTCGTTGCAGAACGTCGTCTTGCCATCGTTGCTGTTTCCGCCATTGGTTTTTCTGGTCAGTCTGTTGATGCGTGGCTTTGTCGCTGCCAATCGGCGCACTGCGTCAGAGTCAAAGACGCTGGCCAAAATCAAGTCAGCCGATGATGCATCTGAAATGTCAAAAGCCATGATCGGTTACTTTGCCAAGCGATGGAAGATTTCGACGTTAGGCAATGCCGATCATGATCCGTCGGCCGACCGTGTTCTTGGGCATCTACGTTCCGCTGGTCTTCATCGTTACGCTGTTCGCGTCGAAAAGTGGATGGACAGTGCCAACCGCAGCCATTTAGTCACCGAGGCTGAACTGGAAACTCTTCGTCAATCCGCGATGGACCTTGTACGGGATGCCAAGTCCCAGCGAAACCTGCCAGTAAGAAAATCTATCGCTGGAGTGGCCATCTTGGTCGCAATGCTTGTTACCAATTCTAGCGTGCATGCTGAACAGCCACTTATTACGATTCAACAGGCGGAAAAAGCTTACCGCGATGGAGAATTTGCCGCCGCATCAAGCCTTTTGAATTCCATCGACACCGATCATCCTGCAAACACCGAACGATTGATCAATATCGGTAACGCTTGGTGGCAGATCGGTGAAAAAGCGAGATCGAAAGCCAGTTATCTGCGAGCGTTAAGCATCGATCCCACGAACGATACCGCACGAAAAAACCTATTGGCGATCAACGACACCAACCGTCTGATTCAAAAGTTAATGGCGGCTCCGATGCGTCCATTGTTGATCGTCGCGATCGTTTCCTGGTCCATGCTCTGGCTGGTCCTGTCGATTAGACTTTGGACCAACGCGTTTCCATGGCGAGGCATGGCCATCTTTTGCCTGTTGACCGCTTTGCTAGCCGGCACTCTGGTCGCCTTGCAGTTCAGCCAAGTTTGGTTCCCGCATCACGCGGTCATTGTTGCGGACGAAATTCAGTTACGAACGGGCGACGGCGAAACGTTTGACATCGTACAAACCATCCCCAATGCATCCGGGAAAATCGTGCGTTGGAAAGCAGAGCGGCCAGGCTGGGTTCATGTCATTGCGGACGACGGCACCGAAGGTTGGTTGCCCGAAAACGCAACCGAGATCATTCGCCGTTAAGTTGCAACCCAGATGATGGCAAGACAACCATTCACTGCCATTCACCAAAAAGCCAACGCCCCGGTTTGGTTACTTCAACAACCTGACAATGTCATCGTGATTTGCATTCTTCGCGTGGCTGATTGCGGTGTCGCCGTCTTGGTCGACCACACTTTTATCGGCGCTACGTTGAAGCAATAGCTTGACAATTTCCGTCTGTCCCAACGCAGCTGCGGTCATCAGCGGCGTGAAACCTTCGGTCGATTCGGTTACGTTGATATCAGCACCGCCATCGATCAATAAGCGAACCGTTTCCACAGAACTTGTCGTGCACGCATGCATCAGCGGCGTTTTACCTTCGCGGTCACGAGCGTCAACGTCGGCGTTGTTATCGAGCAGAAACCGGACGACCTGCGCGTGACCGTTGTAGGCTGCCATTAACAAAGCCGTGTAGCCCGCCGTTGGATCAGCTGCATCGATTTCAGTACCGGATTCAATGGCACTGCGCACCAAATCAAGGTTTCCATCGTGGGCCGCAAACCGAAATGCTTCATCACTGTACGTTGGTGCTACCTTGGCAGTCGCCGCTTCTGAGTCCTCCGAGCCATCCATTGACGCAATCGGAGCAGCGGCTTGTTGATCTTCGGTCATTGAATCAGTCTTGCCCTGGTGATCACCGGTTGGCGAAGATCCACAACCGGCAAGGAAGCTCGCCGAGCAAGCGAATGCAAAAAAAATCAAAGAAACAGGGCGAAAAACCGATAACATTTGCACTGAACCCGTGAAAGACGTTGAGAAGATTGAGCGAGATCGAAGGACTCGCGGTAAGGAGCCACCATGGAATCACCGAGACTGGACCTCAGCAGCGTACCGAATTCAACAAGCGAATCGAGCCACGTTCAAGACAGCGGGTCGAAATCCCGGCCTTTTCTTGGCATTCGGTTCGATTGCTGCCGAACTTACGGAAGAATCTATCGTTCCGATTCAGGAATGTACTACAAAGGTCATTGCCCCAAGTGCTTGAAAAAGATCAAGGTCATGGTTGGCGAAGGTGGCACCGGCCAGCGGTTCTTTAACGCTAGTTAGTAACGGACCAACCGGATCGCTTAACTGCCAGCGACGGACTTCTCGTCGATGATCTGATTCAGTTCTAACTTCAGACGCGGCAGAATTTCATCGTAGCCAAACGCACCAATGGTTTCGGTGCCCTTCTTTAAGTTCACCTTAGCCGGGCCGCACCACAGACCCAAATCTGCGTCATCGGTCTCGCCTGGTCCGTTGACTCGACATCCCATCACGGCGATGGTGATTTGGTAATCCTTGGCGAACTCGGTCATCTCTTTGACACTTTGAGCCAAGTCAATGAACGCCTCATTCTCAACTCTCGAACAACTCGGGCAACTGATAATGTTTAACTTGGTGTCGTCAAACTTCACCACGCTGCGAACCCGTCCCGCGTAGATGTCTTCGATGATGCTTTGACCGGCATCCACTTCTTCCGGCTTGCGATCATTGGGCAAGGTCAAAGACACGCGGACCGTATCGCCGATTCCATGACCAATCAACTGCTCAAACGCAATCCGAGTCTTGATAATCCCATCCGGCGGCATGCCCGCTTCGGTAACCCCCAAGTGAAGCGGCACATCGGGACGCGCCTCAGCGAATCGGCGGTTTACCTCGACCACCTGCGATGGATCACTGTCCTTTAGCGACACGACGAAACGGTGGAAATCAAGTGAGTCAACGAATTCGCAATGCTCCAGAGCGCTTTCTAGCATCGGAGTGATTGCATCTTCTTTTTCATACTTAGCTTTTTTGGCCGGATCGACGCTGCCGCAATTCACACCGATGCGGATCGCGCAATCATGTTCAACCGCTTGGTTAATAATGAATTGGACCTTTTCTTGCCAAGTCTTATCGCGTTGGTGGTGGTACAAGTGGCCGGGGTTGTAACGAATCTTGTCGACATGGGGTGCAACCAATTCCGCCAGCTTGAAATTCTCTTGCAAGTCCACCGCCAAGTTGGCCGTGGTTTGTTTGCGGATATCACCAAGTGCCGCAGCGTCCTTGTCGCTGTCGACCGCAATTCGGACCACGCCCGCACCGGCTTCGCGGTAAGCTTCGACTTGTGCCACGGTGGCATCGATGTCCTGTGTTTTGGTCGCGGTCATGCTCTGCACGGCAATCGGGTGACCATCGCCAATGATGATATTGCCGACCGCGACAGGACGAGTTGGATTGCGAGTAATCTTCATGAGTGTTGTTTCGGGAATGGAAAAATGATTTCGTTTTTTTGATGGAATCTAAGCTTCAGCCGTCTTGGTCAACCAAGATGAAGTGCTGCCCGTGCCAACTGCAGCCAACTGGTACCGGCTTGGTCAGTATTCATGTCGTATTGGGTCGTGGGAATATAAGCCTTTTTGTGGTCGACGACTCGGATCGGGATCGTGGATGTCTTGGCAAGCTGCTCGATTCGTTGTCGGTCGGTGTAATTGAGCACAATGAAACGATTGTTGGTGGTGATTGATGCAATCAGCCAGGCCGCTGCATCGAGTCGCAATTCTGCTAATTCCAGCATTCGGTTAACCGCATCGGGCGGCGAACCAAAACGATCCTGAAACTCTTCGCGAATCAATTGAATTTCGGCCGCGTTGTTAATTTTAGCCAATCGGCGATACAGGTCGATTTTGTGCCGCAAATCAGGAACGTAGTCGTCCGGCAGATACGCTTCGACTGGCAAATCGATGTCCACATCGGCGGTCAACTTTGGTGGCAAATTCTGCATCGCCCGAACCGCATCTTCCAGCAAATGACAATACAATTCGTATCCGATCGCCGCGATATGCCCGCTTTGCTGGCTGCCAAGTAAATTCCCAGCACCACGGATTTCCAAGTCTCGCATCGAAATGGCGAAACCGGCTCCCATCTGACTGAATTCTTCAATCGCCCGTAACCGTTTCGTCGCTTCGGGTGACAAATGCTTGTGCTGGTCCACCAACAAATAACAATACGCTTGATGCTTGTATCGCCCGACTCGCCCACGCAATTGGTGAAGATCACTTAATCCATAACGATCGCCATCGTCAATAAAAATGGTGTTGGCATTGGGAATATCCAAACCGCTTTCGATGATCGTCGTTGCCAGCAGCAGATCGAATTTGTGATCGATAAAATCAACCATCACCTGTTCCAACTCGCCTTCGCCCATCTGACCATGACCGATTCCGATCCGAACCTCTGGCACGATATCGCGGAGCTTGTTGGCGACAGTTTCCATATCCGCGATACGGTTGTGAACAAAGAAGATCTGTCCACCGCGGTTAAGTTCGCGGACGATCGCCATGCGAATCATTTGTTCGTCGAATCGGACAACATTGGTTTCAACGCTGCGTCGTTCGGCGGGCGGCGTTTCCAGATTGCTAATGTCGCGGACACCGACCAATGCCATATGCAGCGTTCGTGGGATCGGCGTCGCCGACAACGTTAACACGTCAACATTGCTGTGCAAAGTTTTTAGCCGCTCTTTTACCGCGACCCCAAACCGTTGTTCTTCATCAACCACCACCAGTCCCAGACGGCTAAAATCTACGTCCTTACTGGCGACGCGATGAGTACCAACAACGATGTCGACACGACCGCTCTTTAATCCTTTGACTGTTTCTCGCTGTTGCGAAGGCGTGCAGAACCGACTCAGTTTTCCTATTTCAACCGGAAATTCAGCCATCCGTTCGCGAAAATTATGGTAGTGCTGTTCGGCAAGCACTGTTGTTGGCACCAACACCGCGACTTGGTAACCGCTGGAAACTGCTTTGAAAGCCGCACGCATGGCGACTTCGGTTTTTCCGAACCCGACATCCCCACAGATCAACCGATCCATCGGTTGATTCGATTCCATATCTTGTTTTAAAGCCGCGATTGCGGTGGCCTGATCCGGCGTTTCGATGTAGGGAAAACTGGCGTCGAACTGCCGCTGCCATTCGTTGTCATGATCAAAAACGATCCCGCGCAGTGCGCTTCGCTGAGCCTGCATTTCCAACAATTCGCCAGCCATGTCGGTGACGGCCGATTCGGCTGCCTTCTTCTGTCGATCCCAGGACTGACCGCCGATTTTTGCGAGCCGTGGTTGTGTCTTGGTGCCG
This sequence comes from uncultured Rhodopirellula sp., assembly GCA_964449225.1. Taxonomy (GTDB): domain Bacteria; phylum Planctomycetota; class Planctomycetia; order Pirellulales; family Pirellulaceae; genus Rubripirellula. The sequence continues at coordinate 2,180 of CAYVAN010000147.1, read as the reverse complement.
CCAACGTATCGTTGAACCAGCCCGATTCGCGACGCCGGAACATAGATCTTGCTACCGCCATCAAATTCGATGGTCAGATGCTCAAGATGTTGCCCATTCTTTTCGATATGCTGAAGACCACGATACAGCCCGATGCCGTACGAAAGGTGAACGACAAGGTCGCCCGGTTCTAACTGAGTCAGCGAATTGATGGGTTTGCCACGCGAACGACTTCGACCGCGACGAACCGGGCTGCGGTGAAACAGTTCCGCGCCGGTTAGCACCAAAACCTTTGTGTCGGTTAGCCGGAATCCGCCGCTGATCTGAGCGACGTCCAGATGAATGCGTCCTCCGCGTGATGCATCGGTGTCATGCAGCAACTCAGTCAGGCGTTCGCCGTCGGCGGGCGTATCACCGACCAGAATGACAGTGTGCCCAGCGGCGACGGTATCGATTCGCGTTCGCGTATCATCCAGCGAAGTGGCGAATGCATCCGCGCCCGTGGAATGCAGGTCAACGATATTCTTGCTCGGACCACTGGCAAGCGCTGTCGCTGTGATCGTCTGAAAGGCCTTCAACGATTCCTGCAACTCCGCATAAGAAAGTAGGTTTGCTTTCTGATGGGTTCGTGAAACCAAATCGGTTGCCGATTTTTCAGTTTCCAGCGGATCGACGATGACGACCAAGGTGTCCGCAGGTAAGTAATCCACGATCGAACCAAGTCGGTGATCGTCCGCCGGATCGATGTCCACTTTGTCGTCTTCATCTTGACCGGGCGCGCCAACGCCTACGGCCGCGATTTCCACATGATCGACGGATTCGATACTCCGCTAGCTGCCTGCATCGAAACGGCGGATTGATTCAATTTCGTCACCAAACCATTCGATTCGGATTGGGTGCGGCTGATCGGCTGAATAGATATCCAACAATCCGCCGCGCGTCGCGAATTCACCCGGCAATTGAACCGCTGTGGTGGAAGCAAAACCAGCTTCGGCCAGCCAGCGGCGAATGTCGGCGGGATCAATTTCGTCACCGACACTGATTTTGCGAGTCGAATCTTCCAAAGCCTGCGGCGTCGGCACCCGCTGCAACAATCCGCCAACGAAAGCGGTCACCAACAGAGGTTCTGTTTCGTGTTGATCGCGATTTTGCAAACGCTGAAGAACCTGCAGCCGTTCGGCATAGTCGTCATCGCGAATCGCCGCTGCCGTAATCTCGGCGGATGATAGCGGCAAAGAAACCGCGTCTTCGATGCCAAAAGCCTGCGCATCGCCAGCGACAATGTCCGCGTCGGCGGCTTGCGGCAACAACATCAAAATGTTTTTGTGTTGAATCGCTAAGGCGGCCGCAAAGACTCCACGAAGCGATCCCCAAACGCCGCTGAACGCCAACGGTTGAGGCTTTTTACGTCGCCGAGTTTTCTGCTTGCCAGAAGATTCGGCAGGCGATACTGCCGCAGCGGCTGACTCAGCACGTGCCGCGACAACCCGCGAGTTGATTCCCGCCGACTCGTCGCAAAGACGCGCCAAGTCGGCTAGTTTGCTGGCGTTAGCCGTAGCCGAGGCAACCAATGGACAGGATTAACCTACATTCCATTTGTTTTCAAACCATTCCACTCGGTCGATCCGTCGCGGACTGTAGTTCGCAGTCGATTTGAACTTTTGGTTTTCCATGAACGATTTGAACGCGATGAACGGAACCTCGGCGTGCTGAGCGACAACGTCGACCATTTCACTGTCGGGTTTCCAGGCGTACAGAATTTTGTTGTCTTTCTCGAACCATTGGTCCAAGTATTCCGCACCCGAAGTGCTGACGACAACAAAGTCGCACTCTTTTTTGCAAAGAAAGCCTAGAAACGCAGACGCAAGTGCCCGCGTTTTCTCTTGATCGCCCTCGACAGTGGTGGAGGCGATATTCCACAAGGACACAAATCCGTCCTCGTCGAGATCATCTGGCGTTGCGTTGATTTCAATGTTTTCTAGACCTTCTCCAACCGACATGGATTTCCCTTCGTATTGGGGGGTGGGTGACGTTTTGGGGTGTATATTCCGTATCAACCTGGATTATAGCCCTGATTCCTCTCACCGATAAGCCGCCAACAAACCGAACCAGGGTAAATCACTTTTTCACTTTGGCGTATTCGCCAATGTCGCTAGGCTCTTAGAGCCCATATCGCTGTAGGCGCCGAGAGCCGCGCGACA
>CAYVAN010000146.1:0-11480 GCA_964449225.1 uncultured Rhodopirellula sp. | reverse complement strand
GACTGTTCAATCGCCTTCGCAGGCGCACTAGCGATCGCCGCGTAGGCGTTCGGTTCCCTCCAATCGCCGAAGCTCTACGCGAGCTTCGCTACGGCGAAACGGTATCCGGTTTGAAAAAGTGATTTGCCCTGAAACAACGACTAGCATTGTGGACCATCACCTCGCAGTTAAGTAGGGTGTCTTGATTCCTTGGCACAACTGTAGTCGAGTTTGTCCCAAACTCGATCGTTTGCAAGGCAAACGCCGTTATGCGGAAGGTTAAATCAACCTACGCTACACTGCTCTAACTCAAACTCTTGACCAAACCAGTGAAACCAATCGAAGAAAAACGACTGCTTCAAGGCGAGCGATTCGATGTTCACCAGATGACACTCGCTGGCAGCGATGGAAAGCATTACTACCGAGAGGTCATTCGACACCCCGGTGCCGTTGTTTTGCTGCCGCTAATTGATCAGGACACCGTAGTCCTGATTGAAAACAGCCGACCAACCGTTTCAGAGACTCTGTTGGAACTGCCAGCGGGAACCCGTGAAGTTGGCGAATCGGCAGCAACAACAGCAGCACGCGAGCTGGTCGAAGAAACAGGCTACCACGCCCGGAAACTTGTTTGTGTTCAAGAATTTTTTTCTGCACCGGGGATCAGTGACGAACTAATGCACCTTTACGTGGCGACCGGATTGACGGAGGGATCAGCTGCAAGAGAGGCGGTCGAACAAATCGAAAATCGCGTGGTAACTCGAGATCAAATTTTGCGATTGATTGCCGAAGGGAAGATCCGCGATGGGAAAACACTGATCGGTTTGTACGTTTTTCTATACTCACCCGTGATGCAGGATATCTGGTCCGCATGAATCGTTCACTCGCCAAACGATGCCTAGCCGAATTCTTGAGCAGCTTCTGTCTGATTCTGATTGGATGCGGATCGATGGTGGTTGACTTCCAAACCGCCGCGTTAACCCATGTTGGCGTCGCCACAGTTTGGGGGCTGATTGTGATGGTAATGATCTACGCTGTTGGTCCGATTAGCGGTGCTCACATGAACCCCGCAGTTACGATCGCGTTCACCGCTGCTAGGCGATTGCCCGTGCGAGATTGTTTGGCATACATTCCTGCTCAATGCGGCGGAGCTCTGATGGCAGCATTTGCTCTTCGATTCGTACTTGGACTCGATGAATCGTTTCTGGGGACCACCATGATCGGTCACGGATTGTCCGCAGGTGCGGGATTCGCCGTCGAAGCTGCAATGACGGCGATCTTAATGTTCGTCGTGATGGGAATTTCTACCGGTGCAAAGGAAGAAACCATCACTGCGGGCATTGCGGTCGGGTCGACGATTGCCATGGAAGCATTCGTCGCCGGACCATTGACCAAGGCTTCGATGAATCCCGCCCGCAGCATTGGCCCAGCGATCGCATCAGGGATGACCGATCAGCTTTGGATCTACATCGCCGCGCCAATCGCCGGAGCGTTAATCGGTTGTTTACTGCATCACCTAGTCGCCGACGCCCAGACGGATATCCAGACGGATATCCAGACGGATATCCAGACGGATATCCAGACGGACGTTCATACGGACACATAACGCGGCAATGCAAAAGCCAAAGTTCGTTGCTCTATCCCTGGCATGCGAGCCTTATTGCTGACGTCGTGGATTCAATGAAAGATCCAACACATCATCTTGAAATCAAAACGCTGGGTAACCGTAATCTGGATTTTTGACATCAAAATCAATGTCGCTCAGGCCCACATTCGTTTTGACATCTTTGTACGTATAGGATTCCAGCAGCGGCGGATCCGCATTCGCATTTTCAGACTCCGAATCTTCCCAACCAAAACTTCTGTACTGCAAAATCAGTTTCCGGCTTGGATCCAACACAATCTCAGCCATCGAGAAATCGTTCGATCCCTTCGACGGCCGACTTCGTACGACCTGCAACAGTTCGGCCTTGGTGCCGTAGAAATCATGATCCTGTTTTAGCGTGATCGTGAGATCAGGATCATTCAAATCTTCCTGTCCACGCTCAATTAGTTTTTCGATCAACTTAACCATGCCGATTTCGCTGATCGGGTAGCGCTGACCTTGCATCGCCAGCATCCCAGTAGGATCTAACCAGATCGTTTTCAGGCTTAGCAGCATACCAACTTCGTGGACGCCCATCTTTCCATCATAAAGGTCTTCACCCCAGATCACTTTGCGGCCTTCCAGTGCCTTGGGCGCGACAAAACGAAGGAAGACGCGTTTGGCAGCTTGGCCATCACTGGCTCGAAACGGCGTCTGCACTTTCAGCTGCATCGCCGTTTCTTCGCCCAGCACACCGCTTGCGTCGCGTTCCTGCTTCACAAACGTTGCCGTGTAATCATGAAGCGACTCGGACATCGACTGACGAATATCTCTCGCACGCTTGATTACGTCTGCCATCGTCAGCGACTCAACTTGATCCTCGCCTAGCAAAGTTGAATCGACTGCTGCCGCCACGGAAGCCTCGTGCTGCTGATTAGCCGCAGCACCCGGATTCCAATACAAAAACAAGATCACAAACAAGATCACCGTGGCCAACAAGGAACCAATCAACGCAACACGTTTCAATGTGCCGAAACGTGTGCGTGGTTGGTCTGATGTTTGGCCAGGCTCCATGTCGCAAAGACTCATTCGCGGTATTTTATGTGGCAGGCTTAAAACTGACCCTGCATCTTAGCAGCCTGAGCCTTCTGTGCTGCTGCGCCGACGGCCTTTAACAAGCCCTCACCGATGGTGATTTTGGTGGCCTGTCCATTCTCGATGCCATCCTGGATCATCGTTATCATCCCTTCATCGCTACTGCGAGCCAACTCTTCGATCATCGCTGCAATCGCTTCATTGGATTCGATGGACTGCGCAAATTCCAAAATCGGCTTTAACTTTACATTGAGCTGCCCGATGGGACGGTCAGCACTGCTGTCTGAATCACTGTCGTTGATCAATTCCTTCATCAAAGATTCACAGTCTTTTCCGATTGCTAGGTAAACAGACTTTTCACCGGTACCGACATGAACTTGCAGCTTGTCACCGAACACCTTTCGGGCTTCATCTTCTTTTTCAGGCACATCAGCTTCGACTAAATGCATGGCAACACCTTCGTAAGTGCTGCGATCAAATTCAAAGCGAGGAGCGCCGGGTTCGTTTTCAAGCTTGGCAGCGACGTCTTTAACAATCTGCGCTGCTTCGTCACCGTCGGCTACGAACGCACCAAAGACAAACTGAAAGCTATCTTCAGCGGTTAACAGCAATGCCCCCATGTCAGCACGCCCTTCTGAAATTGACTTCACCGACAATTCAACGATCTGGTCGATCATAATTTTGATGTCGTCAGCTTGACCGGGCGTTAGATCGTCCTGGCCTTCCAACATTGCCGAAACAGATTTCATGCTGGACTTTAGGCTCATTCGGGTCTGCTCGATTGCTTCAGGTCCAATCGAAGTTGCTGCGTGGTAATAGGCCGCAGCGTTGGATCGAATGACTGACGCAAATTGGGATGGGATCGCATGTGATCCACTGTAAAGTGACGCAAGCTTTGAACCGTCAACCGCTGTGAACGATGAATCAATCGAAACATATTGCTCGTTGCGATCGATGTTCAGACCCACGTTCAATTCGTCAGTATCATTGATAAATTGCTCTAACTGCTTCATAGAGCTGGTGGCTAAATCACGCGTCTGCGCTGCATCAACACCCTTCTGTTTCTGCATTGCTTGCTCGAAGCCTTGCCGCATTTGCCCGACCAACATATTCCGAGTTTCAAGCGGCACCTGCTGCACCTTCAAACGAACCGCAATGTCGTAGTCATTTCCCATGCCGTCAAACAGGCTGCTGGGGTCCATCGGAGCAAAATTAAGTAATTCTTTGCGTGGTGCCAGCGCGGCCCAAGCACCTTTTTGACGGATAAAGATGGTGTTAGCCCCCATAGAAATGACCATGGTTCCGTCATCCAGTTCATCAGCCGGACCGCCGGTTTGAGCTTCCACTCGTTTCAAGATCGACTTGATGTCCGACGTTGGCAAAACTGCAATCGGCTGCGGCACGCCGTCAACCAATGGCACAAGGACGCCAATGGGTTGGTCCATTTCCAGGCCTTGGAAATAGCTGCCCGCGATCATCGAGAACAATCCGCCCAACTGAGGCTGCCCCACAACACCGGTAATGTAGTTGGCGTCCTGCATCAGTTTGTCGAGCGACCCAAGCGTAACGATCAGGACTGGATCGGTCGCATTGGCCGAGGCTTCGGTGCCGGCCGGTGCTAGCTTAGGTGTCGACTGTAGCTGTTCTTGGGCGACAGCCGGGGCTGCCATTGTTAAAGCTACCGTCAAGCAGACAAACAAGTTCGCAATCCGATTGCGAATACCGTTGGAGCGCATTGAAACTTTCCCCGTTAACATAAAGATCATCCTTTAAGGTGTTGTTTTGGTGCCAGTAGTAAAGATATACCCACCGACCATCACTAGAGTTTCGTGAATCTGTAATTTTCTTGGTAGTGGACTCATCACCGCATCGCGAAAATTGCCAGCATCCCCTACCAAACTCGCCAAAATTTTCGGCATCGACAGACGATTCCCCCGCAAAGATGCCTGATGGCAGCCGAAAGTCTTGGCGACGATCGCTACGGTGATGCAAAGGAGCTGAGCCCGGCAATCAAATCATGCGGGCCGCGGACAGAACCGCATAGAATTAGCGTTCGCGGTAAACGATTCGACCCTTGGTCAAATCATAAGGCGATAGCTCCACCCGAACCTTGTCGCCGGGGACAATGCGGATAAAGTGCTTGCGCATTCGACCGGCGACGTGCGCCATCACCTCAGAACCGGTTTCAAGCTGAACCCGGAATCGAGTGTTTGCCAATGCTTGCGTGACAGTGCCTTCGACCTCGAAGGCATCTTCTTTCTTTCCCAAAACTTAAAACCCTGTGGTGACAAATGGAAGTACTTGCTGACTCGTAGTATGGCAGCAAAGTTGAATTCCGGCCACCCGATTGATGGGAGTATGCCTGACTGTTGCTGATAACCGAAGCTCGAAAAGCTTAACGCTTGCTGAACTGGCGACCACGACGAGCACCGCGAAGACCTGGCTTCTTACGTTCTTTCATGCGTGAATCACGAGTCAGAAATCCACCTTCGCGAAGAACATCGTGAAGCGATTCGTCCAAACTGACCAATGCACGCGCCAACCCCATACGAACGGCACCAGCTTGGCCGGTGATTCCACCACCGTTGACACGAACCAGCACATCGACTTTGTCGCTATGCTCCACCGCGGCAAGGGTTTCAGTGATCGCGTTTTGATGCTGATCGTTGACGAAATAATCCGCCATCGGCTTGTTGTTGACCTTAATGTTCCCGCTGCCAGCGCGAACTCGAACCCGAGCTACACTGCTTTTGCGACGGCCGGTGCCGAGTGAGTCACCGTTGATCTTGTCTTTTTTTTGGACCGCGACCATAAAATCGTGTGTTCTAATGAAAGGTGGTGTTTAGTTGGAATCAAGCAAGCAGGGGAATCGCCACTTGCGCTGGTCAAACCAGAGATCAATCAAGCCAATTGGCTAGTCAACCTTCTTGCCGGTCCGCTTCAGCTCACTTGGCTGCTGGGCTGTGTGAGGGTGCTCCGGCCCCGCGTAGATCTTAAGCTTTTTGATCATTGCATAAGCCAACTTGTTCTTTGGCAACATGCGGCGAACGGCGTGGTAAAGCAAATCTTCTGGCTTTCGATTCTGACGATCGCCATAGCTTTCCAAACGCAGACCTGGGTGGCCGGTGTACCACGTGTAGTGGCGGGCATCCATCTTGCGACCGGTCATTTTGATTTTTTCAACGTTGGTAACGATGACAAAATCACCGCAATCAACGTGAGGCGTGTATTCCGGGCGATGCTTGCCCATCAATACGACTGCGATATCGCTGGCCAAACGTCCCAGGACTTCGTCCGAGGCGTCTACGATGTGCCATTGTTTTTCGACTTGGCCCGGTTTGGCCATGAAAGTTGGTTGAGCGACCACGTTTTGCAACTAGATAAAAGCGTTCAATTCGGAAAAAAGCAGCTGTTTCGCTGCCCAGAGTCAGATTCCCATAGTTTTTGAGAATCGGAGAACTTATCGGCATCCCCAAGGATCGGCAAGCCCTAAACGGTTGGAGTCTAGGCTTTTGGGGACAATGCAATGGACAGAACTTTGCATAACCAGCCTTGCCTAAATTCAAAAGGACAGCGTTTGCTGATCGGTTTGCTGATCCGCTTGCTGCTCGGGGCCACCAAAACGTTTGACATACTTCTTTAAACGCAGCTTCTTGGCGGCACTGTCGCTGGTCATGTAGCGGACGCTGCCAAAAATCGGCCTTTTCGGTCCCCAGGCCCGGTCATAACGCCCCAAGACCCAGAAAATACCGCTGTAAGAATTGGGATCACGCCCATCAAGCCCATATTTGTTGTTCAGATGTTCCATGATCTGCAACGCGTCGTGCGGCGTCTTGGTCCAATGCAGGATCTTTTTGCCCCACAACATCCGCATGTAATTATGCATCACACCGGTTTGCACCAATTCCCGCTGAGCCGCATTCCAGAGCGGATCATGCGTGGATGCCGACTCAAATTCCTCCAGCGAATAAACGTAGGGCCGTTCGTCGCTGGCGTGCTCTTCCAATGTCTTCTGAGCCCAACCTGGTAGCGATTCAAACTTGTCGTAAGTGTCTGGCTGCCGAAACGACAGGTTGAATCCCATTTCTCGCCAAGTCAGCACCTGGTCCAGAAACGCTTCCGCCGCTTCGCTGGTGTTCCAGAAGCCATTGTTCTTGCCGTTGGCGGCTGAGGCTTTGTCGGGTGTCCATTCTTCGGTGTCAAAAATTGCTGCAACGATTTCATGGGCCGAAATGTGCCCGAAATGCAAATGCGGACTCAGGCCGGTGGTCGCATGTTCGTCGGGATGGTTGCGATCGTCGTTGTAAACGTTGATCGTTTGGTTAACAAACTTCGCCAAGCGTTTGCCGCCATCAACAAATCCGCCCGACACGACGGGGCTTGGGGCGACGTCGTGGTCGATCGGGATTTTGGCAAGCCCGCCGTCCGCTAACAGCCCGTCTAAATCCGCCGCCGGCCATTTCTTTGTGATCTTGGCGGGCAAGCAATCAAGCTGCTCCAAGTCCTGACCGGCCAATGGATCTTCCAGCGGAATTTCAACCAACGCATCGAGAATGTTCTTCTGCATCCATCGTCGGTAGCTATGCGCGACAGTGAAAGTTCGATCCGGTGTCCGCAGCGGCATCACACCATTGCTGTCGACCAATTCCAATCGTGCTGGAATGCGATCTTTGACGGCATCGATCATGGCAGGCAAAAAGAAACACGGGTATTCATCCGTCACGACCGTACACGCATGCTTGGCAAGTCGATGCAGCAGCGGTGACCCCGCCCCCGGCGACGGTTCAACGTACGGGTAATAAGTGACTGGCAATTTTGCAAAATGATCCGAGTTGTCCCGCATCCCTTCAATCACAAATCGATGAAGCCGGTCGCTGGCCCAACGGTAACGCGTTCGCAGCGGCTCAAAGATAACCAGCGGTTTGCCGAACTGCTTGGCCCGATCAACAGCATGCTGAAGGGCGAAATTGTATCGCGGACGCCGGAACGCAATCATCCAATACAAGACATAATCACCATCTTCACGCACCGCCGTCTCGTTGGCGTAAGAATGCCGAATCGTTGGGATAGTCATGAGAAAGCATTCTGAATGGAAGTTTGAAGCGGGAAACCTGATGCAGCCTTGGGTAGAGTAACCGTTTGACGAGCCCCCAGGCGATCCAACAACGAAGATGCAGGCTGCAAAAACCGTTGCCTAGCCTTCCTTGCCTTCGTCTTCACCCGCAGCATCATCCCCGGTTTTCTTTCGCTTGACCATCACGATTTGGTTGCCGCATTCGTTGTGCTGGACTTCGTCCATGAAGGCGTCGATCATAAACAGACCGCGTCCGCCCATCATTTCCAAGTTCTCGGGATCCGTTGGATCGGCAACCTTGCTGCAATCGAACCCGGGCCCCTCATCAGCGATCGTAAATTTGACCTGGTCCGGCGTCGCGTCCATCTCAACGGTAACGCGCCGATCCTTGTACGGCGACTCGCCTGTTCGCTTGGCAATCAATTCTCTGTAGGGCTCGCCATCGCCACTGTGCCTTAGCTCTGATGAAACTTCTAGGTTACCGTGAATCATCGCGTTTAGCAAAGCTTCATCGAGCGCCATCGCAACCTGCATTCGCTCGCCTTCGTCAAAGATGCCCAACTCCTTCATCGGCATTTCCAAGCGTGCGATTACGCTCGGCACAATGCTCTCGTCATTAATCAAAGAAAGTTTCAACGTTGATTCAACGGTGTAGCGGGCCAACTGATCAACAGAACGCGACGCTTCGCTGACCAGCAACACCTGGCGAACAACTTGAACCAGCGTTGATTCCAAGTCACGCTTCGGCACATAGCTGGCGGCACCACGACGAAGTGCGTCGGCAGCCACCTCTTCGCTGCCATCGCTGGTCGTCAGAACAACAGGAACCAAAGGAAAGTTACCACGCATGACCTCCACCAATTCCAGGCCAGACATTCCAGGCATCTGCAAATCGGTAACCACCAACATCGGCGGTTTACTTTCAACCGCTACCATCGCTTCTTCACCGCAGGACGCCGTTTCAACGCGATAGCCGTCCTGCTGAAGAATCATTTTCATGTGACTTAGCTGAGTCGGGCTATCGTCTACGATTAATAAGTGGGGAGAATCAGCCATGCAGAATCAAATTTTGATAAACGGAATCGCCTACGGCGTAGCGTGCCATCGGCTCATATCCTAACCTCTTGCCGGTCCTCCATGTAGGCGCACTTCTTATCCGCACGAGAACAATACGACTGATGAAACAGTTGCGTCACCTACGACCGGCTTTCCCATTCCTTGCGGCTTGCTTTGGTTTGATCGCGTCGATCGGGGCGTACGTGTTCGGCTTGGCTTGGGTTCAAGCGTCGGGCAGTTCGCTTTTGTCCCCCAGCGACCTGTACGTTGCCCGCCTGATCGACGTCACAGTAATGCTTTGGTGTTTTTGGATTGGTTCCTCAATCGGCAGCTTTCTAAATGTGGTCGCTTGGCGAATGCCGCGTGGGGAGAGTATTAACGGACGGTCGCATTGCCCGCGATGTCGTACGAAACTATGGGCGAGCGATAACTTTCCCATCTTTGGATGGCTTCGACTTGGTGGCCGATGCCGAACTTGCCGGCTACCTATCTCGGCTCGATATCCCATCGTCGAATTAGCAGTTGGGCTAAGCATGACGCTGGTAGCGATTGGGCAACTCTATCGCACCAGCCTGCCCGGCATGACAGTCCACGGACACGGGGGACCATTGTGGGCCCCCATCATCAGCACCCATGTGTTGGCCATGCTTACATTTCATGTTTACGCGTTGACGATTGGCTGGGCTTTCGCTTTGGTACGCTTCGATGATCAACGCTTACCTGCTCGATTGGTTGCCTGGGGACTTGCACCGCTGATCATCGCAATGTTGGTCCAACCGTGGCTAGGCGTGACTTCGTGGCGTGCCCCTGCGGATTCTTCATCACAAGCTGCGTCGCTCACGCTAAGTTTGACAGGAACGAGCCTCTACGTTGATGGCTTTCTAAGGGTTCTAACCGCCATGGTTGCAGCCGCGATCCTGGGCAGGTCATTGGCACGGGGACTATGCCCAACGGCCGATCCAAAAATGAACCCGCTGGGCAAATCGACGGCTGAATTGATGGACGTGATTGCGATTCTAGCTGTGCCGAGTCTAGTTTTTGGCTGGCAATCCGTGATCGCGGTGGTCGTCATCGCTTCAATTTTCGCAGCCGTGATGAAGCGATACTTCCTGCAAACCATCGCACCGCTGGGCTGCTTTGCAATCGCGATCTGTGTGATCTCGACCATGCATTTACTGCTATGGAGCCGCTTGTATGATCTTCCCTATTGGCCGTCGTCATCCAGTTCACCCATGGTGATTCTTAGCTGGGCTTCATTAGTCTTACTGATCCCGCTGTGGCTTGGCCGTTCTACCGACCGATCAAGCACCGGCGTCGGCGGTTCCAAAATCGCCCCCGAATTGGATCCCGAGACCTAGCGGTCCCGTTTCTTTCATTTGCGACAATTGCTGATCACGTTTCCTCTGATTAGCCGCTTGTCGCCTGGTCCAACTCGTCGCCATCTCCCTGGCGACATCGAATCGCAACGTCGGCTGATCAACGCCGCTAAAAAGCACCCCGCGAACCTGATCGACCGACATTGGCGATCGGTCCATCCAGCGGGTCACAGCATCACGGCGGAGAAAAAAAGGTGACCGATGATGCCCATGCTCCATAACGAACGGAATTGCAGGCCGCATGACCAAGCTCATCGAACATTCGGCTGGCCCGGCATCCGACTTTGCAAACGAGAAGATGGCAGCAGCCAACAAGACCTTTCCGTCCGCTTCAGCAAAATTGACCTCAGTTCCAGCCTGCGCTCCCCAATAGCAAGGTTCGCGAAAGGAATGCATTGGGACGACACAACGATACTTTTGAAACGACTTTTTCCAGGTCCACTTCTCAATCGATTCAACGCGAGCATTGTTAAGGGCAGCACCCCCACCAACTTGATTGCCGAACCCAAACGCCATCGGCCTCAGCTGCAAAGTTCCTTCGCGATTAATCGCCAGCACCGGCGCGATCGCACCAGGGAAGATCTCTTCGGCGTACTGAAACTCAAAAGCAATTTGCACTTCCGCATCCAACACTTCCATTTCCGACGCAAGCTCACGCAAGTTCGTCTTAACGTTGTATCGATTGCACATCTCGATTCAGCGGCGAAAAGAAAGTAGGGCTGGCAGGACTTGAACCCGCGACCTAGACATTATGAGTGTCCAGCTCTAACCAACTGAGCTACAGCCCCAACTTGGCCGTCATCGTAACTTTCCTCGCAAAAGCGGGCTAGACCTGCAACTTTCTCAACTCTTCCAACGCGGCGATTGCATTTTCAATACCGCCGCAAGCTCTCGCAAACGCGACTGCGTCAGCCGGGTCCGACCCATTGGCCCGTGATCCCGCTGCTAGCTCTGCTTTGGGAACCCACCTCTTTTTATGATTCGACTTCGTCATTGCAAAATATGCCGAAGTGATCCCGTGCGTAGCCAGCGTTTGCTCCGCGTCCTTCCATGTATGTGATGGGTTCTTTGACAGATACTCTCTGATAATCGCAGCCTTGCCCTTTTTCGCAGACTTCTTCGCTGATTTCTTTACCATGTCGTTCTCTAAATCAAATGGGGAGCCAAGCTGTTGATTGGCAACGGATTTGGAAAGCTACAAGAAGTATAACAAGAGTGTAACCGTATATAAATTGGCTAGAACTTGATGACAGAGCCAATCACTTTTTCAAACTGGAGACTGTATCGCCGATAGGGGTAGGGAAGTCCGGTTGAGCCG
>CAYVAN010000145.1:7960-11538 GCA_964449225.1 uncultured Rhodopirellula sp. | reverse complement strand
ACGAAACACAGTCGCTGTTGGTTGATTTGGTGGGTCAGCAAAAAAGCCTCGCTGACATTCGAGTGTCGTTTGAAAACCTGGATGGATTCCTGAGAGCTCCCCATACAGTGGAACCCTCACATCGACTTGAAATGAAATCGCACCTCAATCGTTTGGTGCAAGATACAGACCACCACTTGCACATTATCCACGGCGGAATGTCCGCGTTCAGTCGTGATGTTCGCGGACAATATCGAGCTTGGATTGGAATTGCATGGACCTGCACGATTCTTGCGATCGGAATGGTGGGAATGTTGCTGATCGCATTTCGTTCGCTGGTCGTTAAACCCTTTCGAACGTTGCTAGATGGATCGCGGCTAGTCGCTGGTGGTCAATTTGACCACCGGATTGATTTGGGAACCGATGACGAATTGAGTGAACTTGCCAATGCGATGAACGATATGACCGAGCGTTTCCAAGGCGCGTTGGCGAATATCAATTCATGGTGTACCGACTTGGATAAACAAGTCAAAGAACGCACCCGTGAAGTCATTCAAAATGAACAACTCGCCAGTGTCGGATTCCTGGCAGCAGGCGTCGCTCATGAAATCAACAATCCGCTCGCCACCATCGCCTGGAGCGCCGAATCGCTGCAATCGCGTGCGGCCGAATTTGCAACGAATCAGCAACCCGATGGAGACACAGCCCAAGAATGGAGTGCCGAACTGGCGACTAACCTGCGACGCATCGAAGATGAAGCTTACCGTTGCAAGGGGATCACGGAAAAGCTGCTGGACTTTAGTCGCCTAAGCGAAATCCGCCGGGCCCCCACGGATCTATCTGAACTGGTTCGTGATGTCGTCGCGATGGTTGGTACCGTTGGACAATACCGCTGCAAGACACTCAACATCGATGCCGCTGAGTCTGTCGTTGCTCATGTAAACCCACAAGAAGTTCGGCAAGTTGTACTGAACCTAGTGACCAATGCCCTTGAAAGCGTCGACACCGACGGCGCGGTTGATATCCGCGTCACTTGCGATTCAGAGCAGGCTTTGATTGTCGTGCGTGACAATGGATGTGGCATGAACGAGGAAGTGATGGAACACCTATTCGAACCATTCTTTACACGGCGACGTGACGGAACCGGTACCGGATTGGGGCTGAGCATTACTTATCGAATCATTTCGCAACACGGTGGTTCACTGACCCCGTACAGCGATGGCGAAGGATGCGGTTCAACGATGGAGCTGATGCTGCCTCTGGAACCAGAGAATCAAGATACAACCGCAAGTCATCGAATCGCGTTCGATTCGAAGCATCAAAAAGCAAAACAACTCAAAGCAGCGTGAGAAATACCATGAGCAACAAAACAATGAATGCGAACAAGAAGAAAGAACAAGCAGGCATGCATATTTTGTTCGCCGATGATGAAAAGAATTTGCAAGAATTAATGCGCACTGAACTGCCTCGCATGGGTTACCGTGTGACGGTTTGCCCCGATGGCCTGACCGCCGTCGCAGCTCTTGAAAAGCAGTCTTTCGATTGCTTGCTGGTCGACCTGGATATGCCTGGCATGAACGGTATCGAAGTGATCGAAAAGGCTCGGAGCCTTCGACCCGAGATCGAAGCCGTCATCATGACCGGCAATCCAAGCCAAGAAACCGCGATCGCTGCACTTCGCAACGGCGTGTTCGATTACCTGACCAAACCGAGTCGTTTAGCTGACATTGCTGGCTTGATGGGGCGCGTCAAGGAACGCCGAAACAGCAAACGCCAACTTGCCGCATTGCAACAGCGTTTGCGACTGGCCCAAGGTGACGCAAAGCTGGTTGGAAGCGGTAAACCCATGGAAATGGTCAAGAAACTGATAGCTAAAGTGGCTCCAACTGAAAGCTCCGTGCTGGTTCGCGGCGAAACGGGATGTGGAAAAGAACTGGTCGCCCGAGCCATTCACGATTCAAGCTTGCGAGCCGACGAACCGTTGGTTCCTGTTAATTGCGGCGCACTGCCAGAAAACCTGATTGAAAGTGAACTATTTGGTCACTGCAAAGGCGCATTTACCGGTGCCGATACAGCCAGAACAGGGCTTTTTGAAGTCGCCGACGGTGGAACCATCTTCCTAGACGAAATTGGCGAATTGCCGCTCGCGATGCAGGCCAAGTTGTTGCGAGTTCTAGAGACAGGTGACATCCGACGTCTGGGTGACACCGAAACAATCAACGTGAACGTGCGTCTGGTTTGCGCGACTCACCGCGACCTGGAACAAATGGTTGAAGATGGCACGTTCCGCGAAGACTTGATGTTCCGCATCAATACCTTTGAAATCAATGTTCCCCCCCTGCGACAACGACAAGAAGACCTTGCAACCTTGGCAAAACACTTGCTCAGACGTCACCGCAGCGATGGCAGCGACGAAGACCTGTTTACCGACGAAGCGATGGAGCTGCTGATGAACTATTCGTGGCCGGGTAACGTCCGCGAACTTGCTAACGTGATCGAACACGCGACGATCCTGTGCGATTCGCTACCAATCGATGCCGATGATATGCCGCAATCCTTTGGACGCCGGAAATTGCGTAAAGAGCTGCTGGAATCCGGTCCCATGACGCTGCGAGAACTAGAAGTGATCGCAATTAACCGCGCGTTGGAACGAAACGACGGAAACAAACCGGCCGCCGCCGAAGAGCTGGGCGTCAGCTTGAAGACGCTCTACAACAAGCTAAACGCAGCCGAAGAAAAAAAGATGGCCGGATAAAATGGCCGGATAAGATGGCCGGATAAAACGGATTTCGACAACCGCGACCGGTGCTACCCTTAGCTTAGCACCAGTTCACGAAATGCTTTGTTCAACTGGTTCGTAATCGGCCCAGGTTTGCCCGTTCCGATGACTCGGTCGTCTAACTTAACCGCCGCAATGACCTCAGCAGCGCTGCCGGTCAAAAAACACTCATCGGCGATGAATATATCGTGGCGTGTCAGCGGAGTTTCGTGCGTCTCGATACCCGCTGCCTCAGCTAATTCCAGCACCACGGCGCGAGTGATCCCTTCTAGAATGCCAGCATCAATCGGCGGCGTGTAGATCTTTCCGCGACGAACGATGAACAAGTTATCGCCAGTGCATTCGGCAACCTCGCCCTTGGTATTAAGCATCACCGCTTCAACACAGCCAGCTTTCAAAGCCTCCATCTGAGCCATGATGTTGTTTAGATAATTGAGCGACTTGATTCGCGGGCTCAGTGCAGCTGGGTGATTGCGGATCGTTGATGCGGTTACCAGCTCCAGTCCGTCCTCGTACATCTTCGCTGGGTACAAGGCAACCTTGTCGGCAATGATGATCACCTGCGGGTCACTACACGTGTACGGATTCAGCCCCAGAGTTCCGGTTCCTCGAGTAATGATTAAGCGAATATAGCCATCGTCCAAATTGTTCTTTGCGACACACTCAATCACAGCAGCCGTCATTTCTTCCATTGATATAGGAATGGGCAACGAGATCGCCAACGCCGATTCCCAAAGACGCACCATATGATCGTGCAAACGAAAGACCTTACCGCCATAGATTCGCATCCCTTCAAAAACGCCATCGCCATAAAGCAAAC
>CAYVAN010000145.1:0-7950 GCA_964449225.1 uncultured Rhodopirellula sp. | reverse complement strand
CCCGAGATATAAATCTGTTGGCTCATCGGAACTTAGTAGCGAAAGGAGTGGTGAAAAAGAGAAAGCGATATCAATCGACATCGGCGGAAGTGACTGCCTGAACGACCGCTGCATCAAAATAGTTAATTGACATCCCGGCATCCACCACGATTGACTGGGCCGTGATGCCGCTGCTACGAGGGCTAAGCAAGAAAACCGCCGTCGAGGCGACTTCATCGGTCGAAACCGCTTTGCCGCGCGGAATCACTTTTTCAGCGTAGAGATAGGAATCGACGTAACCGGGAATGCCTGCTGAAGCACTCGTCTTTAGCAAGCCAGCGGCAACCGCATTGAACCGCACTTCGCTAAACCGGCTGAATGATTTCGTCAAAAAGGCGAGTGATGATTCAAGCGCCGCCTTGATCGGAGCCATGAAGCCATAGCTCTCGCTTGCCATGCGAGTGGTGCTGATTCCGATTGTCACAACCGCTGCGTCGCTGGCTAATCGATCCTTCAATGCATTGCAAACGCTGATCAACGAGTAAGCTGAAATATCGATTGCCTGCAAAAATTGACGCCGAGTGGTTTCGTGAAATGGGCGAATTCCTTCCGGGTAATCGGCAAAGGCGATCGAATGGACCAAGCCGGAAAGTTGTATGTTTTGATTCGCCATGTCGGTCGCCAGCTGATCAATCTGTTCGGGTTGCTCAACATCGCACACGAAAATCCGGCGATTGGCTAAAAGCTTGGCCAAGCTTTCTTTTCTTGCTTCGCTGCGAACGCTGTAAATTACCTCAACACCGGCATGCTCTAGCATGCTGGCAATGCGATAGGCAACGCTTTTCTTATTGGCCACCCCCATCACCAATACGGATTTCCCGTTGAGACCCAAAAAGTCATGAACTGGTTCGTGTGCTGTTTTCATGGGAGCCGTCATGATGCGGAATCCTTCGTTGGTGCGGGACTCATCGTGACGGAAAAGTCCAGTCGCATCGCAAGTTTCCCAGCCAACATCATTTTCCCTGTCAGGTAGGAAGCATTGCTCACTTGTTCGTTGAGCGTGACATGCATTTCAACTTCGTCGCCGGGGCGAATCATCCGTTTAAATTTGACGCTATCCATTCGAGTTGCAACTGGCAAAGCACCGTCGTCGCCACTAGCGGATCCGCTTGCGGAAAGCCCCGCCAACAACAGGGCACCGGATTGCAAACAGCACTCGCACTGGATCACGCCTGGAACGATCGGCGAGTCGGGAAAGTGACCTTGGAAAAAGAATTCATCCTCGGAAAACGTTTTCTTACAAATGATGGTCGTTTCGGTTTCCTCAACAATGGTGTCGACCAATAACATGGGACCGCGATGAGGAATCCGGCGGTGTATTTCAGCTTGATTCATCCCATCATGAGACGTCAGAAACGGTCGAGACGTCAAGCGGGCACGGATTTGTTAAGCTACGACTCTACAAGCGTTCACAGGAATTCCCGAAAGCCTCCATGACCACCTACTACGCAGCTGGCGACGAGACGACGTCGCTGACGACCGAAGACCTACGCAACGCTCTTTCACGAACGTTTGCCGCGATTGGTAAACGCGAAAAGGTATTGCTGCTGCCCCCCGACGCAACGCGTTTGTTCAGTCGCGCCGGTGAGATCACGGTGCTTAGCCATGAAATGCTCGGTAACGCCGTAACCGACATCATGCCGGCGCTTGGCACCCATAGCCCCATGAAGCCAGACCAGTTGGATCACATGTTCCCCGGTATCCCACATGACCTGTTTCGGCCTCACTTTTGGCGCGACGATGTGGTGACGCTTGGCGAAGTGTCAGCCGAATATGTTTCCGAAGCTACCGGCGGTGTTTACGCATCACCTTGGAAAGCGCAAGTCAATCAAATGCTGCGTGACGGTGGTCACGATTTAATCTTTTCAATCGGCCAAGTCGTTCCGCACGAAGTGATCGGGATGGCAAATTACAACAAGAACGTATTCGTCGGCACGGGCGGTGCCGAAGGCATCAACGAAAGTCACTACCTAAGCGCGATCTACGGGATCGAACAAACGCTCGGCCGTGCAGACACGCCGCTGCGAAGGATCCTTAATCACGCTCAAGATCAATTCTGTCAATCGATGCCGTTGCTCTATGCGTTGACCGTGGTGCAACAAATGCCCGACGGCACACTACACACGCGAGGCCTGTACATCGGCGACGATCACGACACGTTTTTTCAAGCTGCGGAATTGGCACGCAAGGTCAACATCACGCATTTAGACCACGCGCCAAAACATGTGGTTGCCTACCTAGACCCAAGTGAGTTCAAAAGCACGTGGCTGGGAAACAAATCGATCTATCGAACGCGTTTAGCAATCCAAACCGGCGGCCGCTTAACGGTGCTTGGGCCTGCGGTCGAAGAGTTTGGTGAAGACAAAGAAATCGATCGTCTGATTCGCAAGTACGGTTACCGAACCAAAGAAGAAGTGGTCAAGCTGGTCGCCGAAAACGAAGACCTGGCCGCTAACCCATCCGCTGCGGCACACTTGGTTCATGGATCATCGGAAAACCGCTTCGACGTGATCTACGCTGCCGGAAAACTATCAGCCGAAGAAATCGAGTCCGTCGGCTACAAGCATGGCGACATCAATTCGCTGATGCAGCAATACGATGTCACCAAACTCGACGACGGATTTCACACCGACACCGACGGAAGCGAGTTCTATTTCATACGCAACCCAGCACTCGGGCTATGGGAAGCACCACTGGGTTAACTTGCGTGCGACGTGCTCGCTGCGATCTTATCCGCCTGGACGATCTTATCCGCCTGGGCTTAGCCCATTAGGATCACGGCCCAAAACGCAATCACGATTGATGACACCAGTCCGTAAAAGAACACATACTTTCGAAGCCGTGACTGAATTCTTGGATGTCGCTTCAATTCATCAGGCAACATGATCACGCGGTACATCGCGTACAGACCCAATGGAATGGGAAGGATCATCACGGAAACGCACGCTAACTTAAAGAGATCTCGCATCGTGTTGTCGATTGTTTCGTCGTTTATCTCCGATCCGCTGGACGCATGATCTGGCTCACGAACTAATCCTGGTTCCATCAAAATTGGACGGTAGGGATTCGCAGGTTCCGATTCATCAAGCTGGACTGAATTAGCAACACTGGATTCAGGAGCAGTGATGGGGTTTACCTGCGTTACGGGGCGGTCTTCTTTCGTGTCGTTTGGGCCTCGACCCTTCTGGCATTTCCAGCAAAACTCGAATGACGCATCATTCTGTTCATCGCAGCGACTGCAAATCCAATCGCCAGCGACTTCACGTAGCCGATCGTCTTCCGCCATGATGGCGATCGCCGCCTGGGCGTCAGCTTTGGCGATCTCCACACGCAACCCACTGGATGTTGGTGCGCCGCCGATCCCGAAGGCTGTTTCAACACTGGTGCCACGGACGTAGACATCAATGCCGGCAACCGCCAAACGACCGCGCAGTGCCTCAGCTGCAACCGAATCGGAAAAACGACGCAACACGACCATTTCTTTGCTCATCGACAAAACGTGCTCCCATTCATCCAGTGGAGGTCAATTGATTGTGGTTATGATAACAAAGGTAATCACAAATTTGACTCGTTGCTGATGGGCATCACTTTTGAACGCAACTGCTTTTCTGGCCGAGGAAATCACCTGCGGCCTTGACCCGACTTCCGATCGGTTTGCGATTGAACTGATCGACCGTTTGCTACCGATGGCGGTAGGGTGCGGCGCTTCCGATATTCATCTCCACCCAACCAGTGCGGGATGGAGCTTAAGGCTTCGCATTGACGGTGTGTTGATGGACGTTTGCGAACTTCACGGCGGGGGAGTCAGTGATCCGGTTTCACGCTTAATGGTTTTGGCGGGGTTGCCGACGTACCGATCTAGTTCACCGATGGAAGGTCGTTTACGGCTTGAAAATGAATCTGGCGAAAGCGATCACTCGATGCGATTGGGAATCTTCCCTACCGTCAACGGACCGCGTGCTGTGATACGCGTGCTGCGTCGTGACACGGCATTTGAAACGCTAAGTTCGCTTGGACTGGATCGACATGTCACGCAGCAGCTTGAGCGATTGTGCGCTGCCAAAGATGGTGCCATTTTGTTGACGGGCCCGGCGGGCAGCGGTAAGACAACGACTCTTTACACGATGCTGCAACAAATCGCGTCGGCGACACCTCGGCGGAGCGTGTTAACGATCGAAGACCCCGTTGAAACCAAGCTGACGCAAATCAGCCAAAGCGAAATCGATGCGTCGACGGGAATGACGTTGGCATCGGCACTGCGCAGTGCGGTGCGTCAAGATAGTGAAGTACTTCTGGTTAGCGAGATACGTGATCCTGAAACCGTCGAAGCGGCAATGCAAGCTTCGTTGACAGGGCACCTCGTGTTTTCGTCCTTGCACGCGACGGACATCGCAACAGCACTGCGCCGACTGGTCGCGTATGGCGTTCCCGGTCCAGTGGTGCGAAGCGGCGTAAGAGCGATCGTTAACCAACGCTTGTTGCGATGCCTGTGCCCGGATTGCAAAGCTGGCAGCCGTGCCGATGCGTCACACGATTGCTCCACATGCCAAGGCAGAGGATACAAAGGGATCCGTCCGCTTGCCCAATGTGTCGCGTTTCAGTCGGCTCAGCCTCAAACCGAGCAAACTTCGATCGGTGATGCTTTGGCCGACGCTTTAGAAGCTGGCTTATCGGTTACGGAAATGAATGCAGCCGCAACGCGAGTTGGAAGCCGATCGCTAAAAGAACAAGCAAGCGATTGGGTCAGCGCAGAAATCACCGACCAAGCAGAAGTCTATCGCGTGCTGGGTTCGTAACGTCTATGGATTCGGGCGATCTTGCCGTAAGAAGTCAGTCACGGTTCCCGATTGCTTTTCGACTGGCTGCGGTGCGAAGAGCGAGCTGAAGAAACCGGGTTTCTTTTCAGCTGTCTTGCTGGCGGGCGTTCGCGATGATGCTGTGAAGAAATTGGTCGGATTCAATTTTTGCGGATTGAACACTTCCTTTGTCCTCTTCCAACTGTTGGACGCTGTTTGGCCAACTTCTTGGAAGAGCCCATCCTTCTTCTTTGTGATGCGAGCCTTTTCATCCGTACCCGGCATCAAGCTTTGGAAGCTTGGCATCTTGAACGATGGCATTTTCCAATTCGCTGGATTAAGTGGTCCCAACGGAGCGGCACCGCTGTCCTGTGCAAAGACGGTGGAGCTGGTTGTGAGTTGTAAAGCGACCATCAGTGCAAACGTCGCTGCAAAAGCGAACACGCGGTGCCGAGGCGGTAACGACTTCCCAAACATTGCTACAAATCTCCGTTGTTAACTGAAAACGAAGGACTGGTAACAAGCCGGTCACCCATCCTTCGACCCCGCTATGCCATTTTTGATTGCAGCTCGGCAAGATCAATTCTGGAAATTGTCGTTTGAACGACAAGTCGAACAAGGGCGATTGCTGGTGAGGCAATTGGGGACAATCGCCCTACCTGTTCACCACTGAAGAAAACGGCTGATTAATTCGATTCCCGGTTCGGTCAGAAAACTCTCGGGGTGAAACTGCCAGCCTTCCATTTTGTGTTGTCGATGCCGCACACCCATGATTTGGCGAACGTTGCCAGTATCAGTCCAGGCAGAAACTTCCAAGGAATCAGGAAGCGACGACGGTTCAATTACGAGACTGTGATATCGAGTTGCAATGAATGGGTTGGCGAGTCCCGCAAATAAACCTTTGTCATCGTGAATGATTGAATCAGTTTTTCCGTGCATCAATTCTGGTGCACGTACGATGTCACCGCCCAGGCACTGACCAATGGATTGATGGCCTAAGCAAACTCCGAGAATTGGAATTTGACCGATAAATTTTTCGACGCAAGAAACACTGATCCCGGCTTCGCTTGGCGTACACGGTCCTGGAGAAATCAGCAGCCGAGAGGGCCCGAGTGATTCAATCTCTTCCGCAGTAATTTCGTCATTGCGGAAAACTCTAACATCGATCGATGGATCGATCTCGCCCATGCGTTGGACAAGGTTAAAGGTAAACGAATCGTAGTTGTCAATCACAATGACCATGGGTCAACCTTGCTCACAATGTCTGTTCAAAAATGTCAATGCAAATTTGCGATGAAAACGGAAAAAATAGTTTCTTCGCTCGAACAGCTTAAACGCTCTTTAGTCCGTTGCGATACGGTGCGTATAATGAGTGGACGGGCAGGACATGGTGACCGCTTGGTGACCTCTTTCTTGCCCGTGTTTTTTCCGTGCCGTTTCTGTTGAATTCAACGAGACCGCCGCCATTCATTTCGATCCTTTTTATTCCACGGTAAACGGCCTGTGCTTTCGGTTCGACCTAAAGTTGCGGAACTCGCATTCCACGTATTCAGCCGTTCGCTGCATCCGGAACTCTACACCATCCACCAAACGCGTTTAGTCGAACGGACGGAGTATCAGGCTCGGATCGACATCACCAATTGTGGTCATGTGGTGACCTGGAACGTTCCCAATCCAAACAGCGACAATGAAGACAAGCTGACCGCGACCATTTGCGAAGTTGCGACCAGTGCCCATCAACCGCTTCCCAAACGGCGGTTGTTGATGTCAAAACCTCTCAAGGGTAGCCGTACAGAACGAGCGAATTGCAGAAAGGGTGTTGGCTATCGAACTCATTTTCAACTGGAATCGGTTGGCCCCGATTTGTTTTGGATGGTCGGTCAACAACTTAGCAAGGGCGCGACCGAGGGCTTGCTGCACCAATTTGATGCCAGCGGACGAATGGAACTTGGAGCGATCAGCTACATCAACGTGGAAACACGCCGAAAGTCGATGCTGATTCAAGCAATCCACACTTTCCCCGACGACTACGCGATCGTCAAAGTCGAATCGCTATTTTCGATCGGCGATGAGGATTTTGAAAACGATCACATTGCCTGAATCGAATTCGATTTCTGTCTTTGAAAATGTCGCCTCATTGGTAGGCGTGATCGATTTAAAGAACGGTGTTGCCGTTCATGCGATTCAAGGGAAACGCGATCAATATCGGCCTGTCGCGTTCTGCGCTGGCGATCCGATTTTGTTGCTGCAGCATTACGTTCAGTTAGGCATCCGGCAATTCTATGTTGCCGATTTGGACGGAATCGCACTGGATCAGCCCAACACGGATTTGATCGTGAAACTTGGACTTGCTTGTGACAAAATTGATGGCGGCACGGAACTAGCGGTTGATCTTGGGTGGCGTGGCCGCGATGGATCGACGGTAAGCAGCACGATTGAACAATTGAGCAAACGATTCAATCGGCCGAAGTGGATTGCGGCGACTGAAACGATGACAAAGACATCAGCCATTTCTGAATTGGTCGAAGTTGTGGGTGCGGAACGAACGATCCTAAGCCTGGACTACAGAAACGGTCTTTTGCAGGGCCAAGGGTTGCATGAAGACGAATGGCTAATCGCGGCCAGCAACGCCAGGGTTTCCAGGTTTTTGGTGCTTGATCTGTCGATCGTTGGTTCAAATACTGGTCCGAAAACGGCCAACGCTTGCAGCAGAATAATCGCATGCGTTCGTAGTTTTCCGATTGATACTGACCTGCAAATCTATTCAGGCGGGGGAATCCGCTCTAACGAGGATATCAGTACTCTTAGGCGATCTGGTTGCAATCGTTTCTTGCTAGCGACGGCTCTGTATCCGAAAAGCGATTCGGTAAAAAAGAAATCGTAGAACGAATCTTTCGATGGCACTCACTTTTTGAGTAGCCTCGCAAAGCGATGGATAAGATTTCTGGACATGAAAACGGTCTGAAACCATGAATAGCCGAAGCGAGTCAGGATCGAATCTCACCGAAACCGATACGCCGCAGGGGATCACGGCATCCGGACCTGCCACGGTAACCGCTGCGCAGAAAAGCCCATCAAAACAGAATCCAACACTGGTAAACACTGCGGATAACAC
>CAYVAN010000144.1:0-11562 GCA_964449225.1 uncultured Rhodopirellula sp. | reverse complement strand
TAATTCTCGTAGCAAGTCGACTCGCTCAAACGCATCCAGTTCGCTGTGCAGCCAACGACAACGCACGTTCTGTTCCTGGAAAAACGTCGCCAAGTCCTCGGCTAAACGCTTGGTCAGTGCGGTCACCAGCACTCGCTCGTTCTTCTGAGCCCGCACGCGGATTTCTTCTAGCAAATGATTTACTTGACCACGCGCCGATACCACGTCAATCACTGGATCAAGCAACCCGGTGGGGCGTATGATTTGTTCGACAACTTCTCCACCGGTTCGTTCCAATTCGTAGTCGGCTGGGGTTGCCGAAACAAAACAAATCGGTCCCGTTCTAGCTTCCCATTCGTCAAATTTTAAAGGCCGATTGTCCATGGCACTTGGTAATCGGAATCCGTGCGAAACCAGTGTTTCTTTGCGGCTGCGGTCGCCCGCGTACATGGCGCGAACTTGCGATACGGTGACGTGGGATTCGTCAACAAATGTAATGAAATCGTCGGGAAAGAAATCGTAAAGAGTGTCCGGCGTCGCGCCAGGCGGCTTGCCAGATAATGGCCGACTGTAGTTTTCAATGCCAGGACAATGGCCGACTTCCGCCATCATTTCCAAATCGAAACGAGTCCGAGCTGATAACCGTTGGGCTTCCAGCAATTTGCCTTGTGACTGAAATGTTTCCAGTTGTTGATTCAACTCTTCTTTGATAACTCGGATTGCGGACTGGATCTTGTTCTCGGACATCACGAAGTGACGTGCTGGATAAACGTAGGCGTGATCGACCGTTTTGATCGTTTCGCCAGAAACTGGTTTGATAATCGAGATTTGTTCAATTTCATCGCCCCACATTTCAATTCGGTAAGCGAACTCTTCGTAGCTGGGCCACAATTCGATGGAGTCACCCCGGACGCGAAACTTGCCTCGAGTGAATTCGACATCATTGCGTTCATACAAAATGTCCACCAACTTCAGCAGCAAGTGATCACGACGAGTTTGTTCGCCGCGATGCAACGCGACGGTTTGGTCTTTGTACTCCTTGGGTGAACCCAGACCGTAAATGCTGCTGACCGAAGCGACGATGACAACGTCACGGCGGCTGACTAAAGAGCTAGTGGTGGCAAGTCGAAGCCGATCGATTTCTTCGTTGATCGAAGAGTCTTTTTCGATATAGACGTCGCGCTGTGGGATGTAAGCTTCGGGCTGATAATAGTCGTAGTAACTAACAAAATAATGAACTGCGCTGGTTGGAAAGAACTCTTTGAACTCGCCATACAACTGAGCTGCCAGCGTTTTGTTGTGGCTCAAAATCAATGCCGGTCGGCCAACGTTCGCGATCACATTGGCCATCGTGTAGGTCTTGCCTGTACCGGTTGCCCCCAACAAAACTTGGCAATCGCTGCCTGCGTTGAACCCACGCGTCAGCGCTTCGATCGCTTGAGGTTGATCGCCAGCGGGTGGGAATGGTTGGTGCAGGTCAAAGTTGGCAGGTTCGATGTCGGGCACAGGATCTGAAGCGTTCGATTTAGGAGGCGTTGTTGAAGTCTCGGCGATTGTGGGCGAACGCTCTGCGGTCGCTTGGTAACAGCACCAACCCCAGAGCGTTCGGCCACACTCATTTCTGACATATTAGAGACGCTGTCCACCCATCAACAACCGGACTCGATTCGTCTTCTATTTCGATGCCATTCGCGGATCTTCCGATTTCACCACGCAAATTGCTGCAACCCGCTCGGTGGTTCTTGGTCCAATCCCATGCACTCGTTGCAAAGATTCCAGCGTTGGAAAGTCCCCTAACCGATGTCGGTTCTCGACAATTCGCTTGGCAAGCGTTGGTCCTATGCCCGGCACCAATGACAATTCCTGGACGGTGGCCGTGTTAAGGTCAAACTCAACACCTCTGAGCAACAATTCTGAATCGGCGGAACGCGTGGGGAAACGCCAGCCGATAAACAAACAAGCCGCCATCGAAGCGACAAGGATGAACAACTGAACCGAACGCTGTTGCAGAGGTGATGCTTGGTGAGCGAGCAAGCCAGACGATATCTCGACTCGATCGTTAGGTTGCGTCATGATTGCCGTGCTCCGTTATCCTTGTGGGCTTTCACACGAACAACAGTGATAAAGCACTCGCCCACCCCAATCAACAGCCGAGATTGACCAATGTCCAAAGATTACACGCCTGTCATCCCTGACCTGCAAATGAAAGATGACTTGCAAGCACTCGTTCGGCTGGCCATTTCAGAAGACTTGCGTGATCAAATCGACTGGACGACGGTATGCTTGATTGACCAATCACGTCGCGGTGGATGTAAAATTGTCCCGAGAAAAGCCGGGGTTTGTGCCGGAGCGGATTTGATACAGTGGATTGTCGATGAGTTCGACGCTGATCTTGAAGTCGAAATTCATCAGCAGGACGGCACAACATTAGTACCAAAGAAAGCAATTGCTAGCATTAGTGGAAATGTGCGAGACTTGCTGACAGCCGAGCGAGTGATTTTAAACTTGTTGAGTCGTTTGTGTGGCATCGCGACTCTGACCCGGCGATATGTCGAAGCAATCGAAGGCTCCAAATCGCGGCTGTACGACACTCGCAAAACGACGCCGGGTTGGCGACTGATCGAGAAGTACGCCGTCCGATGTGGTGGAGCGCACAGCCACCGCAGCGGTTTGCATGACGGTTTCTTGATCAAAGACAATCACCTTGCGTTGGCGGGTGACGCGAGCGGCCCAATTGATGCCAGCGTTGCGGCAATCAAGGCGATTGCTTGGCGGGGCGGTACCGTTCAACGCATGAATGCACCCGAGATCGTTGAGATCGAGGTCGATTCGCTGCACCAGTTCCGTGATGTTCTACCAGCCAACCCAGATATCATCTTGTTGGATAACTTTACGTTGGAATCTTTGCGTGAAGCGGTGTCGGTTCGCGATGAGGCAAACAGTGCGGTGGAACTGGAGGCATCAGGCAACGTCACAATCGATACCATCGCTTCGATTGCTGCGACGGGCGTAGACCGTATCAGCAGCGGTGCTCTTACCCATCAAGCAACCTCTTTAGATCTTGGTTTTGACTGGTTCGACGCAGACGTGAACTAGGGTTTGTTGTCGATTTTTAAAACGCTGGGGGACGAGGGTCTTTCTTCATCTCCTCATTTCGCGGACGAAGCGAAACCAGCGAATGAGTGTCTGCCGCAAACCTCCACCCTACGCTGAAAACTGAATTGAATTCTATGATCTCACAAGTCCCGATCATTGCCCAACGAAGATTGCTGGATGTGCTGCAGCCCGCGCTCGATGCGGCAGGAGTGATTGCTTCGCTGGCGATTGTCAAATGGATTTCACGAGGAGTCGTCGACGAAATGGCTTTGGCGATGGGCTTGATTGCGGTCGTCGTTTTTCTGTTGATGTCGCAGTTGACTGGTTTTCATCGTCGGCCCGACGTAGGATCCGCTGATCGTGAAATGACGAATTTGGCGGCAACTTGGTTGATGACTGTCTTAATGCTCGCTCTGATGGCATTCGCGACGCGTTACGGCCAACACTTTGCACGAAGCGTCATGATGGCGTGGATCGTGCTCGCACCTTGCTTGATTGGCTTAGGTCGCATGAGCATGCGGATTGTGCAAAGTGGATTGTTGAAACGTGGAATTGGTGTCCGCAAGCTTGCGATTGCGGGTTTGAATGACTTGGGCCGCCAAACCGCTGTTAATATCGAACAAGATCCATCGATCGGTTTGCAGTTGGTAGGCTTTTACGACGACCGTTCGATCTTGCGAGATTCCGGCCTAAGTAATTCGTCATCTGAGCATTCAAGTATCACTTTGCAAGGAAACTTGAACGAACTTGTCGAACAGTCCCGCAACGGTGAAATCGATACTGTGTTGATCACCTTGCCGATGCGTGCTGAAGATCGAATCCGCTATCTGTTGGATCAACTAAGCGATTCCACGGTCTCGGTTTATATCGTTCCTGACTTCTTTGTTTTTGAACTACTGCATTCCCAGTGGACCAGCATGGGTGGATTGCCTGCGGTCAGCGTCTTTGAGAATCCGCTTTTTGGTGTCGACGGGATGGTCAAGCGAGTCTCCGATGTCGTCTTGGCCTCGATCGCTCTCGTCGCGTCCGCGATTCCAATGCTGTTGATTGCCGCCGCTGTGAAAGCCACTTCACCCGGACCGGTATTTTTTCGCCAGCGTCGATATGGACTTGACGGGCGAGAAATCCTGGTTTGGAAGTTTCGCAGCATGCGAACTTGTGACAACGGACCCGTTGTAAAACAGGCAACTGAACATGACCCGCGTATCACGAAGGTCGGAGCTATTTTGCGTCGGACCAGCCTGGACGAGATCCCACAGATTTTCAATGTGCTTCAGGGATCGATGTCCTTAGTGGGGCCGCGTCCGCACGCATCGGCGCACAACGAACAGTATCGCAGTTTGATTCGCGGCTACATGTTGCGTCATAAAGTGAAGCCCGGTATCACCGGATTGGCGCAGGTCAATGGTTGTCGTGGCGAGACAGAAACGCTTGATAAAATGCAGGCACGTATCGATTGGGACCATCGCTATATCCGCAGTTGGTCGCTTTGGTCGGATATCAAGATTATGTTTAGCACTGTTTTTGTGGTGTTGAAACAAGATCAAGCTCACTAGATTTGTGACTTGGACGTTCAAATCGCCATTGGCAGTCGTCACTCGATCAAGAGCCTTTTTCAACGGTTCTGGAATTAACGATGTTGACGCTTAAACAAGGGATCTCAGGAAGTCTGCTGCATCTACTCCACCGCAGCCGATTAGCCCCAATGCCGTAGCAATGGTTTGCGCGGATGGTCAGATGGAACTGACCCAAAGACCGGACACGGATGTCTCCAACCAACGTCATCGACGAAGTCTCGTTCATTCACACGAATGAACAGGCGGAGCCGGACGCTCATTTGTCAACTTTGCTTCGCAGAATTGACATCCATGCAGGAGGCATGCAAATGACATTCTTAAGCTCGGCCCATTCCGCCGACTCCACTGCTTATCGCCAATCAAAGAATTTAAAAAAGAGTAGCTCAACAGCAAGATACCGAGTTGCGGTTCTTAGTGTCGCTGCTAGTGCTTTTGTAATGGCGGGTTGTGGTTCCATCCGATTTGCTTGTCAGCAATGTCGTACCCAAACGATTCGTTCGACCACCTGCTGCTCACCATCGGTCGGCACACAACCACGTTATCAAGAGGCGGCTGAATCACCTCTGTATCAGTTAAATGAAGTCGGTCAAACCGATCAAAGTTTACTCGGCGGAAGCGGGTTGGCATCCGGTGACTCGTGTCCAATTGAACCACCAGTCGAAGTCGCCCCCGTGCCTTTGCAGTTTTCCCAGCCGGTTGAAAGCAACGCTTTAGAACCAACGATTGAATCCGAGCCAGATGCGATGCAGCTTGAAGAAAGCCAGATCGCTGATCCGATGGAAATCTGATCGGGGGTGGCTCTTTAGCGCCCAACCGGGTCGACGCTTGCAAGTGTCGACCAAGCTGGTTCAGCAAGGCAATCGCATTACTGCGGTTTCGACAGATTCCGCAGGACCGTGTGGAGGATACCCCCGTTTTGGTAATACTGCATTTCAACGGGCGTATCGATTCGGACCACGCAAGCAATTTCCTTGGTGGTTCCGTCGCTTGACGTCGCCGTGACCGTGATCGTACTACGCGGTTGCAGATCATTGGACAAATCGGGAATGTCAATGGTCTCTTCGCCAGTGAGGCCGAGGCTTTGCCAGGTTGCACCCTCCGCGAATTCAAGAGGCAGAATTCCCATGCCAACTAGGTTGCTGCGGTGAATGCGCTCATAGCTGGCAGTGATAACGGCTTTGACCCCCAGCAACAAAGTCCCCTTGGCTGCCCAGTCGCGGCTGGATCCGGTTCCGTATTCGGTTCCGGCTAGCACGACCAATGGCACGCCATCGGCTTGGTACTTCATTGATGCATCGTAGATGCTCATCACTTCGTCGGTCGGAAGGTATCGCGTGACCCCGCCTTCGGTTCCCGGTGCCAACTGGTTGCGAATGCGTATGTTGCCAAACGTTCCTCGCACCATCACTCGGTCATTGCCTCGGCGCGATCCAAAACTATTGAAATCCCGAATGTCGACGCCCTTCTCTTGCAAGAACTTGCCCGCCGGTCCATCAGACGCGATCGCGCCCGCCGGTGAAATGTGATCGGTCGTCACCGAATCGTTAAGCAATGCAAGAACTCTCGCACCCCGAATGGGCTTGATGTCGGGAACATCTTGGCCGGTCACGCTGTCCAGGAAAGGTGGGTGCTGGATGTAGGAACTATCGTCGCTCCAAGGGTAGATCGCTCCGGTCGCCACTTCGATTGCGTTCCAAAGCTCGTTACCTTCGATTGCCGTGCCATACTGTTCGGTAAACATTTCAGGCGTGATGGAACTGGCCATCGTCGTACGAACTTCATCCTGCGAGGGCCAAATGTCTTTCAAGAACACATCGGCACCATCTTGGTCTTGGCCGAGCGGTTCGGTGTGTAAATCAATGTCGGTTGAACCAGCGAGCGCATAAGCGACAACCAGGGGTGGGCTAGCCAAATAATTGGCCTTGGTCAGCGGATTAACGCGGCCCTCGAAGTTTCGGTTTCCACTCAGAACAGCAGAAGCCACCAAGTCGCTCGATTTGATCGCATCGGCGATTGCTGGTGGTAGAGGCCCGGAATTGCCGATGCAGGTCGTGCAACCGTAGCCAACCGTGTTGAAGCCAAGCTTATTGAGGCTTTCGGTCAAACCCGCTTTGTCCAAGTACTCGGTTACCACACGTGAACCAGGTGCCAGCGAAGTCTTTACATGCGAAGGAACTGAAAGGCCTTTTTCCATCGCTTTTTTGGCCAGCAATCCAGCACCAATCATGACCGATGGGTTTGACGTGTTGGTGCAGGAGGTGATCGCAGCGATCACAACGGCACCGTGAGAAATTTCGCTGGTCTCACTGTCCGACTTGACCTCCGCTGTCTTCCCCAGTTCGCTAACGTCCAGCCCGAATCCTGTTTTGCCAATTGGCGCAGTCAACGAATCTTGGAAAGACTTCTGCATTTGTTGAAGAGGGATGCGATCTTGCGGACGCTTGGGGCCCGCAAGTGAGGGTTCGACGGTCGACAGATCCAACGAAAGCGTCTTGGTGTAGTTTAGCTTTGGCCCATCATCGGTGCGGAACAAACCTTGTTCCTTGCTGTAACGTTCAACCAATTGCACATTGGCTTCGTCGCGTCCGGTTTGACGCAGATAATCCAGCGTCACGCCATCGACCGGGAAGAAGCCCATCGTTGCACCGTATTCAGGAGCCATGTTGGCGATCGTTGCTCGGTCAGCAACGCTCATCTCGTTCATGCCGGTGCCAAAGAACTCGACAAACTTGCCGACGACACCTTCCTCGCGAAGAATTTCAACCACTCGTAAAACCATGTCGGTCGCAGTGGCACCCGCAGGAATCGCGCCGGTTAGCTCAAACCCAACGACTTCCGGCATCAGCATGTACAACGGTTGTCCAAGCATGTTGGCTTCGGCTTCGATGCCGCCGACACCCCAACCCAAAACCCCCAAGCCATTGATCATCGTGGTGTGCGAATCGGTGCCGACCAACGTATCGGGAACCGCGACAGGCCCATCGGCGGTCTCTTTAATCGCAACGACGCGTGCTAGGTATTCCAAGTTGACTTGGTGGACGATGCCGACGTTGGGCGGCACGACCGAGAAATTATCGAACGCTTGTTGGCCCCAACGAAGAAATTCATAACGTTCGCGGTTGCGTTTGAATTCCATGTCGACATTTTTGGCAAGCGACACATCGGTGCCGAAGTAATCGACCTGAACGCTGTGGTCGATGACCAGATCGACAGGAATTAACGGATTGATCTTTTCGGGATCGCCACCAATTCGTTGCATCGCCGAACGCATTGCAGCCAAATCGACGACTGCCGGAACGCCGGTAAAGTCTTGCAGAACGACTCGATAGGGTTTGAACGGGACCTCTTGCTTCGCCGGGGCGGAAGCATTCCAGGCGGCCAAGTTTTTGACGTCTTCCTGGCGGACTGAAAAATCGTCGCAGTTACGCAGGACGGATTCCAGCAAGACACGAATGGAGAACGGAAGGCGGCTGATTTCGCCAAGTCCTGCGTCTTCCAGCTTGCCAAGCCGGTACATCGTTGCCTTGCCAGTACCGGTATCAAACGTGTCACGTACGCCAAAGGGGTCAAAAGTCACGATGTCAATCTCTATGGGAATAAGCGGGGAAAAGACCAGGAATCAACAACCAGAGTGTAGCAATTGCACCCGCATCTGTCTGCCGATTCAGCTCAGTCAACGTAGTCAAACTTTGACGGTCGTCAGGATTCTTTTGGTCCAAACGGTTGAAAGGGGCCGATGTCTTACCTAGTTGGCAAAGACGGAAGCACGCAGGGTGCCCCGATTTGCGAACATTTTTGTAGTCGCACCTACGGGTAATCTCGATGTCGAAACTCAACTTCGTGAAACACATTTCTTATCGCTCGCTGATTGGAGCATGCTTCATGGCCAGCAGCATCAGCCTTTTTGTCGCAACTTCTGCAACGGCGGACGACTGTGGCTGCGAACCGGCCTGTGGAATGGAATCAAGCTGCGACTTGGAAGCAACTTGCGGGGCCGAACCCGAGTGTGGCTGCGAAGAATGCTCGGAACCGGTTTGTGGGGCCGAGGATGCAGGCTGTGGTTGTGCACCGACCTGCGAATCTGAGCCAACCTGCGAATCCGAGCCAACCTGCGGGTTTGATCAGCCATGTGGCTGTGAAACGGGCGGTTGCGATGGAGGCTGCAGGTCAAAGCGTTTTAATCCCATCTACCGATCACTCGATGCAGTCGCCGGAGGAATCGAAAAGCTGTTTCGACTGGATAAACGTCGTCACAATCATGGCGGTCAGTGCGGCTGTGAGTCATCGCCAAGCGATTGTGGCTGCGGATGCTCTGCGGGAAATGCCATGATGGATTCCACCATGATCCCCGCTCAAATTCCATCGCCTCCACACCACCCATCGCATTCAAACCAAGGCCATTCCAATCATGGCCATCACCACCACCGTCACAATGTGACGCCGATGCCACCAACCGCCGCGGCCCCCATCATTCGCTCTCAGCCTCGAATGAGTTCGCCGCGACTGGTGCCGTCGCCCTCAACACATTCGGCAACACCGCTCTCGGATCCTTCCACAAGTTCAATTCAAGGCAGCGATCCTGGTCAGCCCGCAATGCAATCGCCGGTTCCTGATTCAACACCAGACGCATTCTCGGATCCCTTTACCGATGATGAAGTTCACGTTCGTCGCTTCCAGCCCGTAAAGCCAAGTGCCTACGAAGTCGAAAGCACCCGCCAAGTCCAACGCAAGGTTTACGACAAGAAAATATCTTCGTCAAAGACATCGAGTCGACGCCGCGTGTCGAACGCATCACGCCAACGTCCGCTTTCCGCCAACTACCGGTCGTCGAGTCGTCGGTCAGCTAACGTGCGGTAATAGGGTGTTTTAATAGCGAGCGGTAATAGCTCGCGTAGGCATCAA
Organism: uncultured Rhodopirellula sp.; assembly: GCA_964449225.1. Classification (GTDB taxonomy): domain Bacteria; phylum Planctomycetota; class Planctomycetia; order Pirellulales; family Pirellulaceae; genus Rubripirellula. The sequence continues at coordinate 2,008 of CAYVAN010000144.1, read as the reverse complement.
TCATCGACGCAATTGAAAAGTTTGAACTGACGTGTCGCTGATTTGACTTTCCGATCTCGATTGCCCGCGCCGAATCGCTAAGAAGCGCATCGACCTGATTCGCCATCGCCAAGTCGTCGTTGATTCTAAATGACTGAATCTTGTCATCGCCCAACAACTCGGCGATGCCTTCAACCTGTGAACAAACGATGGGGCGAGCTGCGGCCATCGCCTCCATGACCACGTTGGGCATTCCTTCGTAACGACTGGGTAATAAGAACAGATCGCAACGACGGACCAGCGGCGCAACATCTCGTTGCCATGGCATCCGCTGGACTCGATCCCTGCCGACGCTTTCGCACCACTGATCAATCGCTCCCGCAAGCGGGCCTTCGCCGACCATTAGCAGTTTGCGATTGCTTCCTATCGGAACGAGTTTATCAATTTGCTTTTGAATCAGGTCCAGGCCCTTTTGCGGATGCATCCGCCCCACAAATAGTATGACCCGCGAATCGCTCGGCCATCCAAGCGGGCTGACGTCAAAGCATTCTGCACTAGCAAAACGATTGACGTCCACCGAGTTTGGAATCGTTGTTGTGCGAATGGGATCGGCTCCCAATTTGACGATCGAGAACTGCCGCACGGATTCGCTGACGCAGATCAAGCCGTCCATGCGTTTTAAAGCGGTTGCCTCGATTTGGTTTCGCAACCAACGATCTTCGGCAACACGCAACCCACCAACAACTGCCGTTTCTCGCTGGCGGAGCTTTGCAGTCAACGCGCCCAAGGTATTTGCATGGAACATGAACGTTTGGCAAATGTCCGGCGGTGAATCGCCAAGAAAACGGTCAAATTTCTTGCGGACTTTTAAGATGTCACGCCACGATTCGGCGTTGCCGCTTACAACTTCAATGCCTGATTCCCGTAGTCGATCAACCAGCAACGATTGTTGGCCCTCGGGAAGCCGGCCTAGCGAGAAAACTCGAACTTGTTCATCACGATCGGCCATCCCGCAGGCAATTTCTGTCAAGCATCGTTCAGCGCCGCCGACAAAGAGTTCTGTAATGACGAAATCGATACGCACGGGGTTGCCTTGCAAACGTTTTGATGGATGATGGGCAAATCGCCGCTACGCGACCACAAGGGCCCTTAGGGCTGCGTTAAGTGGCGGAGGACTTGGCGATTCAGACATCGGAAATTCGGGGTAACCCCTATTACAAGACGCGACCTTGTTTCTTTGAATACCCAGCAGCATTTACTCGTCGCGTCTATTGCCATGATAACCGATCCTTTCAGTGTGCTCTTTAGAAGCGGGCGCACCTAGATATCCACTAGTATTTCAGCATTGTTTTGCTTACCGCACGTTTGGGAAAACACGCCTTAGGCATAACACAACTTCCAGCAAGCAGCGCGGCAGCAAGCCGAGCAGTACGCAGGGATCAAGGAACGTTCCAATGGCACAACCATCCATGACGATCGAAACCGTTCACGGGCTCCGAGAAACCGTGATCTTCAACAACTTCACGCTTGGCATCGCGTCCTCCAAAATGGAATGCGATTCAGAACGCAAATCCAGCGACCAAGAAGAGTCTGCCGCGAGAACTGAAAAGCAAAACTAGTCACCCAGCGGTAGCGATCGCGTGTTAAGAAGCTCGCTCGATGGGGTTCAGTTTGTTTGTCTTTTTACAGTTTGATCTTGCATTTTCATTTTGGATGAGAGCTCACGTTCAACGAGGATGTGTCGCATGGACTCAGCCAAACTAGAAAACAGGTAGGCTTGCGAGTCCCAGCGTGAACGTCTGTCGTTTGCTTTCACTCGTAGCAACGCTTCGTGAACAAGCTTAGTTGCTTGCAATATTTGGCCGGGTAATTCACGGTCCAGTTTCGACTTCGCCAAAAACGAAGTTCGTGATACAGCACCGCCTTCATCTCTGAGCCCGCCGAACCCAATGGCGAGGCTTTGTTCTCATCGCTCAGGGCAACTCAGTTCTTGAAGATGGGCAACTTACCATCTAGCGGAATGGCGCGA
>CAYVAN010000143.1:3895-11820 GCA_964449225.1 uncultured Rhodopirellula sp. | reverse complement strand
CCGGATCGATTTACGAAGAAGTCTTCACTCGGAATTGTGTTGATCGCACCAACGCTTTCAGCACTGTGTTCCTTGGACTGACGATGGAATGTGCGGCCTGTCACGACCACAAGTACGATCCGATCTCGCAACAAGATTACTATTCACTACTTGCGTATTTCAACAGTATGGATGGTCCCGCCCTGGACCAAAATCTGAAAGACCCTCCGCCGGTGATCGATGTTCCATCAGCGGATCAGAAAGCGTTGCTATCCGAATTTGACCAGTCGATCGCTGAGCTGCAATCGGAAATGCGAAGTCCAATTTTGGAAGTTGATCAGGACCAATTGGCGTGGGAGCGATCTTTACAGCGATCTTTACAGCGATCTTTACAGCGATCTTTACTGGGACAAAACAAACCAACGCAATGTCCACTGGTCTTGGAATCCGGTCAGAACTCGGTCATCGCTGACTTACCGGCCGGTGTTCATTGGCAAGCGTTACGAATCGGTACTACGAATTTCGAGAATTTAGATGTCACGGTGGAAGTCACCGATGATGACTTGGCCGGTGCCTGGATGAATGTACCTATCACATGGACATTCGATGATCCCGATGAACGATGCCGATGGCTTGGAACACCCTCACTGGTTGCCGAAGGGCCGGGTGCGCGGGTGCGAGTCAATGTCGCTCGCGTGCGAATGACTTCCCAAGAAGCACTGGCCGATATTCAATTAGTTCTGCAAGACGTCCGACCCCTGATTCCCAGTTCTCTGCAAATTCGTTTGGGCGATGTTCATGTGCTGGGGCCATTGGAAATTGAAAGTCCCAGTCGAGGCTATGACCGTTCGTTTGCTTCACAACAAGATGAGTTTCAACCCGACCAGATTTTTCGCTATTTAGATCGACTCTATCGTTGGCAGCATCGCGGCGATTGGAAACAAGCGACATCGTTGCAAGTTCCAACGATCAATGATCGACCTTCGGTAACCATGGTTCATCATGCGATTGAATCACCGAGCGATCAATCAGTGGAATTATTACTCGGGCTTAGCGACGGTTATGCCGTGTACTTGAACGGCGAAGAGATCGCAAAAGTGGACCGCGCAATGCCCCGTATGCCGTTATCGCAGCGTCACACTTTGCGATTAGTCAAGGGAGCAAACAATCTCTACTTAAAGCTGGTCAATCATCACGGCGATTCCGATTTAACGTGGGCATTGCGTTCGCCCTGGATCAAAACGCCCGACCACATCGCCAAGTTGGTGAAGTCCAGGTCTGACGTAGTGAATCTTGTCAAAGATCCAAATCAGCAAGGATCTTTAACAAGATCCACGACGGATGAATCGGCTGATGCGGACACTGAACTGATCCGATTCTATTTTCGACATGTTCGGTGCGAGCACCCGAGCTGGCAGATTCTTGAGGATTTGGAAAGAGGACTACAAAGAAGTCGCCGGAAACTCAAAGATGCAATTCCAACGACGTTGGTATGGACAGAAACCAAGGCACCACGTCCAGCTTACCTTTTACACCGAGGTTTCTACGATGAGCCTGGTGAATTGGTTAGCCGTGACACGCCGGAGTGTTTGCCACCGATGCCCGAGGAGGCTTCCGGGGACCGTTTGGGTTTAGCGAATTGGTTGACGACGCCCGACCATCCGTTGACCGCTCGGGTTGCCGTCAACCGTTTTTGGCAAACGATCTTTGGCACTGGCATCGTCAAAACGAGCGAGGATTTTGGCGTGATGGGTGAATCACCTAGCCACCCCGCTCTGCTTGATTTCTTGGCTGCCGATTTCGTTCGCAATGGTTGGAATGTCAAACGGCTGGTCAAATCAATCGTAATGACGGATGCCTACCGTCGTGATTCGAAGTCAGGACCAGAAATACAGAGTTTAGATCCACGCAATCGATGGCTCGCACGCGGACCACGAATTCGATTGGACGCAGAAGTCCTCCGTGATCAGGCGCTCTATTTATCGGGGCAACTTGTCGATGATTTGGGTGGACCGAGCGTGAAACCACCTCAGCCCGATGGGTTATGGGAGGCCGTTGGCTACGTCGGCAGTAATACAGCCAAATTCCAAGCTGATGTGGGCGATAAGGTTTTTCGCCGAAGTGTTTACATGTTTTGGAAACGCACCAGTCCGCCACCGCAATTGGCAACGTTCGATGCCCCCGGTCGTGATGTATGTGCCGCAGGACGTGACCGCACTAATACTCCGATGCAGGCATTGGTGTTGTTAAACGAACCGCAATTCCTCGATGCTGCTCGCAAGCTCGCTCGCCTTGAATTTCCTGACGCCGATCAGAAGATTCAGTTGAACAAATTGTTCGAGACGGTAACAGCTCGGTTGCCCAATGATCAAGAACAAGCCGAACTCAGTCGTTTACTCGCAGATCTTCTGGACCATTATCAAGCGAACATTCATCAAGCGAAGTTATTGGTCGGTTCCGCCGATGCCAAGTGGGCTGCCTGGACGATGGTTGCCAACACATTGTTAAACTTGGACGAGGTGGTCAACAAATGAATCAATCCAATAGCGATCTGCTTTCCATTGAGCAGGCGATTCTAAAACGTTTCAGTCGGCGGGCACTGTTTGCCAAGGGGACTGCGGGACTGGGTGCCGCGGCGCTTGCGTCCATGGATTCAAAATCGGCAATCGCAGCAGGCGGTTTGCAAAGCTTGCCTGATCATCAGCCCAAGGCGAAGCGAGCCATCTATTTGTTCATGTCGGGCGCGCCGAGCCAAATGGATTTGTGGGACTACAAGCCCGCGATGAAAAACTGGTACGACAAAGAGCTGCCTGAATCGATTCGTCGCGGGCAACGACTGACGACCATGACCAGTGGCCAGTCACGTTATCCGATCGCGCCGAGTTCTTATAAGTTCACGCCACATGGCGAAAGCCAGACGATGGCAAGCGAGCTGATTCCACACATGGCTGGCAAGGTTGATGAAATCACCTTAGTCAAATCAATGCACACTGATGCGATCAATCATGATCCAGCGATCACGTATCTTTGCACGGGAGATCAATTGCCGGGGAAGGCTTCGCTGGGATCTTGGCTTAGTTATGGCCTGGGCAGCGAAAATGAAAACTTGCCCGCGTTTATGGTAATGACGGCGTCGTGGACGGGGCGGCGTCAAGCGCAAGCTCTCAATCAGCGTTTATGGGGCAGCGGTTTTCTGCCAACGAAGCATCAAGGCGTCGCCTTGCGATCGGATGCTGACAAAATGCTGTATTTGGCTAATCCAAAAGGTGTTTCAACACCGGTCCGTCGTCGAATGTTGGACTCGCTCGCCCGGCTCAACGAGATGACCCATCAGCGAATCGGTGATCCTGAAACCCACGCTCGCATCGATCAATACGAAATGGCGTTTCGGATGCAGACATCGATTCCAGAGTTGGCCGACATCAGTGACGAACCACAACACGTGTTGGATTTATACGGACCCGAGGTCAAGACACCAGGAACCTATGCGAATTGTTGTTTGATGGCGCGTCGAATGGCCGAGCGCGGTGTTCGGTTCAGTCAAATTTTTCATCGTGGATGGGACCAGCATGACCATCTTCCCACCGACTTGCCCAAGCAGTGTCGTGACACCGATCAAGCGTCGGCTGGATTGTTGACTGACCTTCGGCAACGTGGCATGCTCGACGACACGCTGGTGATCTGGGGCGGCGAATTCGGACGAACGATGTATTGCCAAGGAGATTTGGGTCAGGCCAATTATGGTCGTGACCACCATCCCAAATGTTTTTCAATGTGGCTGGCCGGCGGCGGAATCCGGCGTGGAATGACGTACGGTGAAACCGATCCATTCAGTTACAACATCACCGAAGATCCGGTCCACATTCGTGATCTGAACGCGACGATTCTGCATCAGATGGGAATCGATCACGAACAATTCACCTACGCCTTTAAGGGGCTTGATCAGAAGCTGACCGGTGTTGAAGAGGCAAACGTGGTACACGATATTTTGGCGTGACAAGCACGCTGAAGATCGAATGCAGGCAGAGCGACATCGGCTGAAGCGATCGGTGGACACCGGATACCGCTTTGGTTTCATTTGGCCTACGGACCAACCTGTATCCAAGCGAGATTAGCTACGGGACTATCGCCGCCGTTTTTTCTTGCTGCGACTTGCGACGCCAGTGTTTTGCCAAGGCGGTGGGCTTTGATAGACTCGATGATGGAACATCGTCAAGGATCGCAGCGCGTGGCCCTTTGGACCAATGCTCCAATCACGATCCCGTTCTTCGTACATGGAATTGAGCAAGAAACGAACCGCCGACATCAGACGTGGGTTTTGTAGCTGAGAGTTCGGCGTGACGGTTAATAACCATTCGACCATGTGTCCGGTGGTTTGAATTTTTCGATCGAGGTCGCCGTTGTCCTGTCGCCCCTCGAACCAATCGGTGCTGAATGATCCGTCGCGGTTTTGAAGTCGGTACACGTACTGGACGAAGTCTTCGGTAAACTTTTCAGCCCGCAACCATTGACCCTTGATGGGCTTTCCATCGATTCGGCGTTGACGAAGTGCATGCCCGAAACCCATCAAACGATGAGTTCCACCGCAGGCAGCTCCCACGACCGGCTGTGAGAGTTCCTCGCGAATCAGTCGCTCGAAGTCCCACGATTCACCATCTGCACTGAGCCACTGTTGATCGGTATCCAGGTAGTGGGACAGCGCGATGAGAATGAAAGTCAGCTCATCCCCTGATTTGCAGGCTAGCATCTCGGATTTGACAATATCCTGGACAGCATACCGGCCGTCGCCAGCATAGATCGGATAACTATCGGGTACTCCGCAGAGCGAGAAAACGGCCAACAATTGACCATCGTGACCCTGTAGTCCAACGCCGCTTTTAACGACGAGTTGCCCGTTCTCTTCATCAAAGAGACGCTGGCCGCGACAAACATTGTTGCCAGCGATCCAAGCGATCGTGCTGAAGGTTCGACGCCCGACGATGACTTTCGTATCAATGCCATAGACCATCATCGCGTGCATCATGCCCCAATTGCTGCGACCGCTGGCAATTTCCATATCAGAATAATAAGAGCGTAAACAACGATGCATCTTACTTCGCATTTGATACGCACTGCGAGTCAATTGAATCGGTTGCTTAGGAAAACCCGCGTAATCAAATTCAATTGCCCGATCATCTTGCTGCGTGCTTTGGTCGTTGTCCAATTGGACCCTTGAATCGGCAGCTTCTTTCTCATCTTCGGTCGCATCGAACGACTTCAACGGTTTGCTGTTTTCAATTTGCAGCGGACGTAGATCCGTCACCCGATCTGCTCTTTCAAGACTAACATCCGTCAAAGGCCTTGGTGTTTCGGTGTCTGCGGGAGATTGAATTCTCCGCCGCGTACCCAGCGGCCTCAGATCACCGACATTCGTCGAAGGCTTGGTGGGCCTAGCATGAATTCGGGAAGACTTCCGCGAGATCCATCGATCGTCCTCGCCACGCAGCTGAACCTTTTCACCAAGCGATGGCGGTTCGATTCTTTCAAGCGATGGTGGATCCAGAATACCGACCGGTGGTCGTGGAGCATCCATTTTGACCGTTTTGTCTTTCTCGGGGCCGACTAACTTCTCCAGAAGCCATGGCCGTTTCGCAACGCGTAATCCTGTATCGGTATCGCCCGGATCCAGCTCACTGGAATTGTCGCGAGCGGTTACAGAATCGTCTTGGACTTCCGCGTTGGTTGGTGCATCTAATTCGGGTGATTCATCGTTAAGAACCACTGGTGTGACGACGACTGTTTCGAGCGTCGTTGTGTCTTGCATCAGCGTTTCATCAGCAATTCCAGTGCTGGAAATCCATACTGTCACTACACCTAGTGCAATGCATCGGTAAGCACTTGCTAGCAAAAAATGGCTGGAATGCGCCAGAGAAGGTAGCCAGAAGTTCAGCTTTAGGGACGTCGAATGCACAAAGGACTCCAAATAGTTACAAACCATAGGAGCGGTATCGGTCTAACGAAAATGAAAGTTAACCCAGAAAGAAGCTGTGAAACTTAGCGGAGACAGATTCGTGTTCGCGAGCACATTAGAGGTCAAAATCGTCCAAAGAATCGATCAGATGATCGAGATCATCCTTGGGCTCGGCCTTTAAATCAGCTTGTCGTTTGGCTAGTTGATCATCAATCCCTACCGCGTCTCTTCCGGAGAGTAGTAATTGTTCATCACGTTCTCTGGCGGCAGTCGCGATGGGATCCCCATCCGAGGCGGGGGCTCCGAAGAGCAAAGACAAATCAATTTTGAAACCCTCTTCGCCTTCGACATGTGCGCCGGCGATCGCGGGTGCTTTGTGTTGGGGAAAGATGATGGCGTTTTCCGGGCATACGCGGCTGCACGCCGGACAACCTTTGCGACAATTGTCTGGCTGTTCAACAAGGATGTTCTCACCGTAGTCGAGTCCGTAGACACCGAACAAGCAGAAATCAACGCACTCCATGCAGTTCGTACATCGATCAAAATCGATCACGGGATACCAGCGACGCGATGTCTTTTCATCCACCTGGACCAACTTTCCGCCAACGATCGGAAGTTCATGACCGGAATCAATGTCACGTCCCATCGAGGGCAGGGTTTCTTGCCCGGCAATTCGACGAATCTCGCTGACGAATAAGTCAGAATTTTCGCCCAACTTCAAATCCAGACCATAGATATTACGATCGGGTCGCGGGTTTAAATCGGTGACGCGATCGACTGGTTCAGATGGATCATCGGTTGCCGATTCTGAATCTTCATCTTCGCCATCATTCACGGCCAATTCGACATCGCCTACCTGACCACCGATGCCGTTGCGGTCTAGCACCCAGTGTGCGGCACGAGCGTAGATCCACGACACTAAGACGATGTCGCCAGTGATTGCTTTTAGGCTTGCGAACGACTCGCTTGATTTCGGCAGGTCATACAGGTGCGGAATCACCAGGACGTCGACGCCTTCGATCTTTGCCGACGCGTCCGCGACGGCTTGTTCGAGTTTGCGTTTCTGAGGATTTCGAGATTGGCCGCGAGAAACGACGACGGTCAGTTTGGTTGGTTTTGCCGCTATGATCATGGAATCTATTATTTTAGCGGAACGAAAACACGTCGTAGCTGATCCCGCCTGGGATCAGTTTACACAAACCCGGTAACTGAACCCTGGCGGGATCAGTTGCGGGATACTTGGCTAGTTGGTTTTGATCGCTGTGAACAAATACTTACCAATCTAAAGGCGCGATCCAGGCCGATTTGACTTCGGCTATTGACGACTGAAGCACCGATTGGTCGCCAACAGTAATCGCCAAGTTTGGATTGGATTGAATCGTTCCCAAACGTGTCACCTTCACTTTAGCCGCTGCGAAGAGGGCGGCAAACGAATCAGCGTTTTCAGGGGTGGTTTCGATCAGAAAGCGAGTGTTGGATTCACTGAAAAGTGCTTCGGTGGGCGACAAGTTCTGATCACAGATTTCGGACAGATCCAATTCCATGCCCAATCCGCCAGCCATTGCCATTTCAACCGCCGAGGCAACCAATCCCCCTTCGCTGAGGTCGTGACACGATCGGACCCAACTCTTTTGTATCGCGTCGTGCACGGTTGCAAAGGTGACCTTTGCTTGAATCGCATCGACTTTGGGCACATCGCCGCCGTTGAAATCATGAACCAGGTTGAAATGGGATCCACCCAATTCAGCATGGGTCTCGCCGACCAGAAAGACGATGTTACCGGCGTGCTTGGCATCCATCGTTACTGATTTGGAAACATCGTCGATCTGTCCCATCGCACTAATCAGCAAGCTGGGTGGAATCGAAATCGTTTCTTTGTTTCCGTCATCATCAAAGTAGCTGAATTCGTTATTGAGCGAATCTTTGCCGCTGACAAACGGCGTGCCGAGGGTGATTGCAACGTCTTGGCAAGCAATTGCCGCGCGGACTAATGACC
>CAYVAN010000143.1:3259-3885 GCA_964449225.1 uncultured Rhodopirellula sp. | reverse complement strand
CTAATGACCCCAGCGTTTCGGCGCGGTCGGTGTAGCCCCAGCAAAAGTTATCGAGGATCGCGATCCTGCTTGGATCGGCACCGACAGCTACTGCATTACGCATGGCTTCATCAATCGCTGATGCCGCCATGTGATAGGTGTCGAAATCACCGTAGTGCGGATTCATCCCGCATGACAAAACTAGACCACGTTTGGAATCGATTCGAGGTCGAACGATGGCTGCATCGCCGGGGCCATCACACTGCGGACCGACCAAAGGCTTGATCACGCTGCCGCCTTGGACTTCGTGATCGTATTGACGAATGACCCAGTGCTTACTGGCGACATTCAAGCTGCTCATCACGCGTAACAAAGTTTGGTGATGATCTTCAGCCGACAACGTGGGAATTTCTACCGGATCAAATGTGGGCACATCGTAGTTGGCATCCCGAATGATTGGCGGTCGACCGTCGTGCAGAAATTGCATTGACACATCGCCGACGGTTTCGCCGTGGTAGGTCAACAACAACCGGCCCGTTGGTGTGAACTTACCCAACACAGCGGCTTCAACGCCTTCGCTTTCGCAGAGCAGACGAAATTCGTCCCATGATTCTTGCGGTACCGAAAACACCATTCGTTCTTGGGCT
>CAYVAN010000143.1:0-3249 GCA_964449225.1 uncultured Rhodopirellula sp. | reverse complement strand
AGATCCAAATTTCGGGGTACGTAAGCCCGTCATATTTTAGCGGAGCCTTATCCAGCCAAACCTCAGCACCCAGTTCTTCACCCATTTCGCCGACCGCACTGCTGAATCCACCCGCACCACAATCGGTCACGGCGGTAAACAAGCCTCGATCGCGTGCTTGAATTAGAACGTCTAGCACCATTTTTTCCGTGATCGCGTTGCCGATTTGAACAGCGCCACCGGAAAGCGACTCTGATTCACTGGTCAGTTCTGCTGAGCTGAACGTCGCGCCGTGAATACCATCGCGTCCGGTTCGTCCGCCGATGGCAACGATTAGGTCGTCAGGCATGACCTCTTTGTTTTCCATACCAACCGGAATGATGCCTGCGTTGCCGCAGTAAACCAGCGGGTTGCCCAGGTATCGCTTGTCGAAATAAACCGCGCCGTTGACCGTTGGAATGCCCATTCGATTGCCGTAATCGCGGACACCGGACACGACACCCTTGATGACTCGCCGCGGATGCAGCACGCCTGGTGGCAATTCGTCGGGTTTGATATCCGGTGGGGCAAAGCAAAACACGTCGGTGTTGCAAATGGGTTTGGCACCCATTCCCGTGCCCATCGGATCACGGATCACTCCCCCGATTCCAGTATTGGCACCGCCGTAAGGTTCCAGCGCCGACGGGTGGTTGTGAGTTTCGACTTTAAAACACACATGAAAGTCATCGTCGAATTTTACGATGCCCGCGTTGTCCTTAAACACACTGACGCACCAGTCATCATCGCCCAAGTTTTTGCGGATGGTCTGAGTTGCTGCAAAGATGGTTTCTTTGAGCATGTTTTCGTATTGACGTTCATCCGCAAACGGCGTCCCGTCGGCTTGGGGCCCGCGATAGTGAATCCGACCAGCCAGAGTTTTGTGGCTGCAGTGTTCGGACCAAGTTTGCGCGATCGATTCCAATTCGATGTCGGTTGGGTCACGACCGAGTGATTGAAAGTGGTTGCGAATCGTCTGCATTTCAACCAGCGTTAAATACAGTTGACCTTCGCGCGAGAGCGTCTCCAATTCAGTGTCGGTTAGCGAGCGAATGGGAATCGTGATCAACTCGAACTCGTAAGACGTCCCGATATCTAGTTCATCCATTTCCAAAGGACCGACAACCACTTGTTCGATCGCATCGTTGGAAAGCGCTCGCCGACAAATCGTTTGCAGCGACGCATCGTCCATGTCACCGAGCCAGTATTTTCGCATCGATCGAACTGCGGTGACATCGAACCCAGCATCGCGAGCGGCGCTGAGGGTGCTGGACGCAACCGGATCCATGACGCCTGGTTTGGGCATCACGTTGACCATGATCGTTTCGGATCCTGGTGCTTCGTTAAGCGTGTCTTGTCCGGCGATCGCCACGACGGGTGTTTCCGTGACGCTATCTGAAAGAAGCGTGGTCGCTAGACGTGTGGCTTCGTCGAATGCAAATTCGCCTTGCACGAGGAACGACCGCGAAAAGGAGACGGCGACATCATCGCCCAATCCCAGTTCGTGAATTTCTTCGGTCGTCCGAACGGCTTCGCGATCGACTTGACCGTCGGCCGGGTAAATATCGATTTGCCAAAGTGGCATGGTGTAACCTGCTGGAGTTCTGGTTGAGGAATCAGGTCTGATGGGCTCAGGTTCAGTGACTTTTCGCCGCTATTTATACCTCACTGGCTCATTAGCACCATTACTGCAAGAAACGCGTCCCTGACGAGCCATGGTGGGAAAAAGTTTTTGGACAGCGACACTTTCATTAGCCGCTTGATTCATTAGCTGTTTGGGCGATAGCCCCAGTTTTTACCGTGTCAGTGTTGGCAACCGTGGCTAGCACCCAAACGGCCAATCAAACCAACCAAACGCTGTCGTTTGAACTCAAAGTATCGCTGTTCAGTTGTGGCCGTAGTCGATCAAGCAACGTGATCCTCAATTTCGGCATCAGTCGATACTCTGCTTGCTCGCTTTGGCCTCGGCTAGCCACTTGCAAAGCGCATCGTCATCGCTGCTTTTGATGATGGATTTTAAGCCTTCCAGGTGTTCAGAGAACCGGCACAGTTCGCCGAGGATGGCGTTGCGGTTTGCATTGCAAATGGCTGTCCACATTTCGGGATCGCCAGCAGCGACACGGGTGATGTCCCGCCATCCTGAACCGACCAATTTATTGGCGGGTTCTTGGACCATCTTTGCCACCAAAGCAGAGATTAAGTGTGGCACATGACTGATCGATGCGAGGTGGAGGTCATGATCGGCTGCCGACATGACCACGCATCGGCCGCCGACGGATGTCCAAAAGTCAATTGCCCGCTGCAACAGATTCGCTGGTGTCGATGAATCGGGCGTCAACACGACAGGTTTTCCATCGAATAGCGTTGCCTTGGCGAATTCAGCGCCCGACTTTTCGCTGCCCGCGATTGGATGGGCCGCCACAAATTTTTGTCTTGCGATGGGATCAGCCGCGACTGCATCCACGATTTTCGCCTTGGTGCTACCGACGTCGGTGATTAGGCAATCCTCTGGCGAATGCTTGGCAGCTTGGATCACGAAATCAGCGAGTCGATCGACGGGGGTCGCCACCACCACGACGTCGCAATCACGGCAGACTTCGACAACTGAATCGGCAAACTGATTGATCAAGCCACTGGCCACCAGCGTATCGCCTTTGGATCGGTCGCGAACGAGTCCAATCAACTGAACGTCGGGATGTTCTCTGCGAATGGATCGTGCGACGCTGCCGCCCAACAGTCCAACGCCAAGAATCGCGACTCGCCGTGTTTGGGAAAGCCGGGGTTCTGTGTTTGGGGGATTCGCTGGTGATTGCGGAATCGTCATTGCATTTCTGGCAGGCGATGCCCCATCTTGGCTCGCTTGGTTTCCAAGTAATTCTTGTTGTGTTCGTTGACCGCTGAAACAATGGGCACTTGATCGACAACGCGAAGATCAAAACCACGCAAGTTGAAGGCTTCGGTCTTCTTTGGGTTGTTGGTCAGCAATCGAATCTCGCTAAGCCCCAGATCCTTTAGAATTTGAAGCCCGATACCGTAGTCGCGCATGTCAGCTTTAAACCCGAGTGCATGGTTGGCTTCGACCGTGTCCATGCCTTGGTCTTGCAATGCGTAAGCACGGATCTTTTGAGCCAGCCCGATGCCGCGACCTTCTTGTGGCAGATACACCAACGCCCCGCGACCTTCGTTGGAAATCATGTCCAACGCCATGTGCAGTTGGTCACCGCAATCGCATCG
>CAYVAN010000142.1:0-11920 GCA_964449225.1 uncultured Rhodopirellula sp. | reverse complement strand
TGAAACAAAAAGACCGAGCGGTCAACCAGGCCGCGAAAACCAGCACGAAAGGCAAGGCCATGGCCCTTAAATGTATTCACGAAGTCGTGAAATCGTTTTGGCACAGAGCATGCTTACTGGTCAGAGAAACAAATCCGGTGCGCAGAAATCAGGCGGAAAGGTTTCCCGTGACCGAGTCTTCAGAAGCTGTTCAGTCTTTCCAGTCTGACATATTCGTCGCCTCTTCCCTTCCTGGTACCCCCGACTATGCCTAAGACCTCACCTCCTCTTTCCCAACTCTTCTCGCTTTCTGGACTACTTTGCTGCGTCTTTCTTGTCGGCTGTAGCAGCGGCGATATCACCCTTGAAGATTTAGAAACTGCTGCGAGTCAGTTGGCAGAAAAAGAAACACAAAGTTCTTTCGGCGAAGCTGGGCCATCAGTAGCAGCGATGCTTGAAATTGAAAAACCCAACTTGAAGTTTGGTTTCATCAAGCTCACCGACTGCGCACCACTGATCATCGCAAAAGAAAAGGGTTACTTCGAGGACGAGGGGTTGAGCGTTGAGGTGGAGGCTCAATCGAATTGGAAAATTCTACTCGACCGCGTGATTGATGGGCAGCTTGATGGTGCCCACATGCTGGCAGGTCAACCAATCGGCGCAACGATTGGTTTTGGAACCAAGTCGCCGATCATTACGGCTTACAGCTTGGATTACAACGGAAATGGTATCACGGTCAGCAATGAGATCTGGGCGGAGATGCAGAAGAATGATCCCGAACTTAACAAGCCACAGCCAAAACATCCGATCAGTGCCGCCTCGCTGAAACCAATCGTGGATAGCTATCGCCAGGAGGGTAAGCCATTCAACATGGGGATGGTTTTCCCAGTGTCGACGCACAACTACGAAATCCGATACTGGTTGGCTGCCTCGGGCATCAACCCTGGCTTCTACAACGAAGAAAACATTCAAGGCACGGTCGACGCTGATGTGATTCTATCGGTGACTCCACCACCCCAAATGCCTTCGACCTTGGAAGCAGGAACCATCCTGGGTTACTGCGTCGGTGAACCTTGGAATCAACAAGCGGTGGTCAAAGGTATCGGAGTCCCCGTGACAACGAACTATGACATTTGGAAAAACAACCCGGAAAAAGTATTTGGGGTCAGCGAGGCCTGGGACAAGCAAAACCCAAATACCCATGTCGCAGTTGTAAAAGCCCTGATCCGTGCTGGCAAATGGTTGGATGAAAAAGACGAATCAGGCAAGTTGATCAATCGTCAAGAAGCTTGCGAGATCCTAAGCAAAAAAGACTATGTCGGAGCTGACGTTGATGTTATCGACAACTCGATGACGGGAACCTTTGTGTTCCAAGAAACAGACGTCCGACCGATGCCAGAATTCAACGTGTTCTTTGACGGTTACGCCAGCTTCCCGCACTACAGCGACTGCATCTGGTTTCTGACCCAAATGCGACGTTGGGGTCAAATCACGGATTCCAAGCCGGCATCTTGGTACGCCGAAATGGCGAAGGAAATTTATAAGCCAGCGATCTATCGCAAGGCCGCTGACATGCTGATTTCTGAAGGCAAAGTCGATGCGAGTGAATTTCCCGCACCCGACTACGACGGGTACCGCGCCGCGACAACTGATTTCATTGACGGTGGCGAATACGACGCGAAAGCTCCGATCGCTTACATCAACAGCTTTGAAATTGGCAACAAGGATGACGAATCCTTGGCCAAGCAGTAGACCGCAATGGCCTGGAACATTCGCGTTCGGCTGACCGCCTCAGACGAACGCGATTGGGAAGCGGTCATAAAGGGTCGGGTGTTGTGGTCCGGTACCCTGCGCCCGGCCTGACCGTGGACCGACGACCCAAAACAACTTAACTCCAACGTAATTGAATTGATTTATGAACTGGCGAGGAAATGCTCTCAGGTTTTGTACCGTCGCTGGCTTGCCCGCACTGGAGCCCTTTGTTCGGCTAGCGGCTGGGGAAGATCCGAAAGAGCAAATGGTTGGGATCGCAAAGTTTGTGGTTCTACCTTTTGCTGCAGTGTTGGTCTTTCTGATGCTCTGGTCAGCCGCAGCGAAAGCGATCGTGACCGATAGCGCCAAGTTGCCCAGCCCAACAGAAACATGGAATGCTGGTAAAGAACTCTTTGCAATGCACTCGGCGCAAAAGGTAGCCGACGCGGCGAAGAAACAAGAAAAGGTCGTCAAGGCGGTTCGGTTCCTAGCAGACGCAAAGAAGTTGGAACGACAAGCGGCAACCGCGACAACAGCAAACAAAGAAGTCTTGCTGGCCAATGCATTGTTGCTGAAAAAGAAAGCAGTCCAAGCAGCGAACTACACACCAACCAGCGCGCCAACCTTCGTGGATCAGATCTACACCAGCCTTTACACGGTGTTCTTCGGATTCGTGCTGGCAACCGTCGTTGCCGTTCCGGTGGGTGTAATGTGTGGCATGAGTCCCTGGTTCAACGCCGCGATGACTCCCTTCATCCAGATTTTCAAACCCGTTTCGCCGCTGGCTTGGTTGCCGCTGGCTGCAGTTGTAATTATTTGGGCATACGCGAACTCGAAACCGGGCGAAACTTACTTTGATAAGGCATTTCTAATCTCCGCTGCAACCGTGTCACTTTGCTCATTGTGGCCAACCTTGGTCAACACAACGTTGGGTGTCGCCAGCGTCGACAAAGACTACATGAACGTCGCCAAGGTATTGAAGCTTTCGTGGTCCCAGAAACTGTTCAAGATCGTCTTGCCGGCCAGTTTGCCGCTGATGTTTGCGGGACTACGAATCAGCCTGGGCGTGGGCTGGATGGTGTTAATCGCCGCCGACATGCTTGCGCAGAATCCAGGCCTGGGGAAGTTCGTGTGGGATGAATTCCAAAACGGTTCCTCCCTGACTTACGCACGCATTGCCTTCAGCGTGATCATCATCGGACTGATTGGACTGGTGCTCGACCGGATCATGATTTTCCTTCGCAACTTAGTCAGCTTCGGTAACCCGGCTCCCGCATAGGCTGCAATTGCTTGGATGCACGGGTTCGCAAGAACATGGCCACGGAAGGCTTTTTACATTTCAACGTTCACGTTTGCTCCGAGTTTTTTATGAGTGTCGCAGTCCTAGCCGACCCAAGAATCAAACCTAAAACTTCTGTTGATCGTCCGCGAAACGTTCTTTCGATGCAGGGAGTTTGCAAAGGTTTTGGCAGCGGCGTGACGCGAAATGAAGTGCTAACGAACATCAACTTGAATGTGCGTGAAGGCGAATTCTTGGCCGTGGTCGGATTTTCCGGCAGCGGGAAATCAACGTTCATGAAGCTGCTGGCGGGTTTGGAAAAACCCGACTCGGGTGACCTGCTAATGAACGGACAACCGATCACCGGACCCGACCCAGAACGTGGTTTGGTATTCCAGAATTACTCGCTTTTGCCTTGGCTAACGGTTCGCGGAAACATCGCACTTTCGGTCAACAGCGTGTTCAAGACTTGGGGCAAAGGTGAACGACGCGATCACGTTGAAAAGTTCATCGAGATGGTGGGGCTGACTCATGCCGCCCATCGTCGACCGCACGAATTATCGGGCGGAATGCGACAACGTGTTTCGTTGGCACGCACTTTGGCGATGAAACCAAAGATATTGTTGCTTGATGAACCCCTGTCGGCGCTCGACGCAATGACTCGCAGCGTATTGCAAGACGAAATCTTGAAGATCTGGGAAGAAGAACGTCAGACTTGCGTGATGATCACCAACGATGTTGATGAAGCGATCTTGGTGGCCGACCGCATCGTTCCACTCA
Source organism: uncultured Rhodopirellula sp. (assembly GCA_964449225.1). Lineage (GTDB taxonomy): Bacteria > Planctomycetota > Planctomycetia > Pirellulales > Pirellulaceae > Rubripirellula. The sequence goes on along the minus strand of CAYVAN010000142.1, from coordinate 8,130 downwards.
ATCCAGGCCCCAAAGCTTCCATGGGCCCCGCATTCACGGTCGAACTCGGTCGGCCACGGATTGCCGCCGAGCTAAATCACAACAAGCAATTCAAAGGGCTGCGAAACGCAGTAACAAACTACTTAGTTGCAGTGCGTCAAAAGAGTCGCGATGACGAAGCAGCGGCCACGCAAACAACAAAAATCGAATTGCCTGATCTCCATCCAAGAAGCTTATCGCTGCCCAGAAAAGCGATCCTCAATTCAACGACGTAAGTCACGTTGACCACCTCGGATCACCTTCTTAACTCCTAAACCCTAACACCTAAAACCTCCCCCCATGGCCGGTTACGTCGAAATGTATCGTCTTGGCAAAACTTACGACACGCCCGCGGGGCCTGCCGTGATTGTCGAGGATTTCAACCTGAACATGACCAAGGGAGAATACGTTTGCCTGCTCGGTCACTCGGGGTGCGGAAAATCCACCGTGCTTTCGATGGTTGCCGGTTTGAACCCGATCACCGCGGGTGGAATCGTTGTCGCGAACCACGAAATCGATGGCCCGGGCCCGGATCGTGGTGTTGTTTTTCAGTCACCATGCTTAATGCCTTGGATGACGGCAATGGAAAACGTGATGCTGGGTGTCAATCAAGTTTACCCCCATGGAACCAAGTCCCAACGCCGTGACATCGCCGCCTACTACCTGACGCTCGTCGGCCTGGGAACGAATTTGGACACGCGAGCAAAGGACTTAAGCCAAGGAATGCAACAAAGAGTTGGCATCGCACGAGCATTCGCTCTTAAACCCAAAATGCTGTTGCTGGACGAACCGTTTGGCATGCTTGATTCACTCACGCGCATGGAACTGCAAGAAATCTTGTTGGAAATTCTGATGCGGGACAAAGTAACCACGTTGATGATCACTCACGATGTTGATGAAGCACTCTTCATGAGCGATCGGGTCGTCATCATGACCAATGGACCGAGTGCAAAAGTCGGCATGGTTTTGAACATGCCATTTGAAAGACCCAGAGTGCGTGCCGACGTCTTGGAACATCCACAGTACTACGAAGAACGGGCCAAAATGATTCAGTTCCTTGAAGATCAAGACCACAAGAAACTTAAAGAAGACGCCCAAAAACGAGAAGAAGTCAAACAAAAAGAAACGGTGGCGTCCTAACCAACCATGGAAACTCTCTCACCCGTTCTAAACAAAGATTCGCTGCTAGCGGAATTGCGTATTTACGACGTTAGTCAAGCTGGAATCGATAGCGATAGGCCAGACTTGCTTAGCAATCTGGCGATTAAGTCGCTGGCAACCGGAACCGCCGAATTGCTTCCACCAGCCGACCATCAAATGATCGGATCAGCACTCGCGATTCCGATCTACCGCGGGGGAACAATTTTCAACGTCGTGGTCATGTCGATCAAGCCAGAACAAGACGGAGCTGGCGTGCTTGAAATCTGGGATCCAGTTGATCCCTATGAAGAAGTCAAACTACGCAGCGGTTACTTCGCTCACTTGGAACGCTTCGCCAACGTCAGTTCGTTCGTGCGATTTGAACGTGGCAACGGATTGCCCGGCCAAGTCTGGGAATCCAAACAATCGGTCATTCATGATGACTTACCCAGTCACCTCGGGTTCCTCCGAGCAGCAGGCGCGTCGGCGGGGCTGCTGCAAACGGCGGTCGGAATCCCAATCATGGTTGACGACAAATTGAAGTCGGTTGGCGTGTTGATCTCCTCAAAGGCAACACCGATCGCCAAAGGCTACGAAGTTTGGAATGTGACGAATGATGGCTTCACTTTGGAAGGTTCCGCCTATCAAGGTCTGGCAAAAACGTTCCAGCTTAAACGTGACACAAAATTGGATGCTGATACCGGACTGCCTGGTTTGGCTTCCGTCCACGGGGGCGCAACAACCACAGAAAACGAAGTCATCTTACTGGCCGGCCGCAATCAGAAGAGCCGCTCAACCGAAAACCCTTTGGAAACCTCTGGCCCGACCGCTGGATTGGCGATCCCCACTTACCAGGACGACACGTTGACCAGCGTGATGACGTTCTTGTTCTGAACCCCAACGCATTGGATTCAATTAACCGACTGCCGCGTCAGGCTCAAGTTTTAGGGTAGTGGATCTTCTTAAAGATCCTGAAGCACGAGGATCTTTAACAAGATCCACTACTGCCAACCCGAATTATTAGCTTTAACAGACCATTACTCGCCAACTAATCCTTTTCATGTCTTCCGCGCTTCCCATCACTGATCCTTCCCCCGACTTGGTCGGCGACTTGCTGCGAGAGCAACAGTCGCTGTCTGCGGTGGAACGATTCAGCGCAAAGCATGAAGCCGGCGAGCTCGAAAACGAACCCGCACAAGCTCGTTACTATCGCGACCTGCTTCCCGCTTCACCGCCCTCCCCTGGCCAACAATTTGCGTTTCAAGTTGACCTCGACAAGTGCAGTGGATGCAAAGCTTGTGTCGTGGCGTGTCATACACTCAACGGCTTGGAAGAAGACGAATCATGGCGAAAAGTCGGCACAGTAACGATTGGCGAAGCCGCAACCGACACGCTTCCCACCATCCAACACGTCACCACCGCCTGTCATCATTGCGAAGATCCGGGCTGCTTGAACGGGTGCCCAGTCAAAGCGTACGACAAGGATCCGGTAACCGGAATCGTCCGTCATCTGGATGATCAATGCATCGGTTGCAAGTACTGCACGATGATGTGCCCCTACGAAGTCCCAAAGTACAGCGACCGACTTGGCATCGTTCGCAAGTGTGACATGTGTCACCAAAGATTGTCGGTCGGTGAAGCGCCCGCGTGCGTGCAAGCGTGTCCAAACGAAGCGATCGCAATCACAGTGGTGGAACAAGGAATGACGTTCACCACTGACGAACGAATTGCATCAGGTGCTCCGCTTTCTTCCATCACCAAACCTTCCACCCAGTACATTTCCGGCAAGATCGAAAAGATCGCATCAGCTGTTCCGCAAGACGCCCGCGTCGATCAGGTCGCTGAAAGCCACTGGCCACTTGCCGTGATGCTGGTTGCAACGCAAGCATCGGTTGGAATCATCGTTGCCGAACGATTGTGGTCGACCGCTTTGGTGTTCGCGGGCGAGGAAACCTCGATCATGGCAACTCGCATCAGTGCCACCGCCGCTCTTTTGATCGCTGGCCTTGGAATGAACATCGCACCACTTCACTTGGGGCAACCCCTGCGTGCTTGGCGTGTGTTCCTCGGGCTAAGAACCAGCTGGCTCAGCCGCGAAGCGGTTATCCTGGGCAAGTATGTAGGCATCCTAACTGCGGCGGTGGGCCTTCTATGGATGCCGTCATTTTCCGAATATGTTCCAGAGCTCGTTCAAGCTTGGACACCCGACTGGGCAGCGAAAACCGCCCTCGGTTTGGCGATCCCCATCGGAATCGCGGGTCTGTACAGCAGTGCGATGATCTACATCGTGACCCAACGCAGAATCTGGAGACACAGCCGAACATTCATCCGCTTTTTTGGAACCAGCGTCATCGTTGGACTCTCTGGCGTTGCAGGAATCGTTGCTTTCGCAGGTTACGGAAAATCAGCAGCGATCATGGGAATGATCTCGGTGATGTTTGCTGTAACAAAGCTGGTTTGGGAGTACCAAGTTCACTTGGGCTCCGCTGTTGCTTCCTCTGCCGATGGCTTTGATCGTCGGAGTCATCGACTGGTCAAGAATCGTCTTGCCGGCTTGGTCAAAGTCCGCACGATCAGCGGAACGGTTGGAATCATTGTTTTGCTGTTGGCAGCAACGATCGCGCCCGCGTCATCGTCGCTCTCCGGTGTCGCCGCGATCTTTGCTGCCACAGTATTTCTGGCCAGTGAACTTGCTGAACGATGGTTGTACTTTGCCAGCGTGGTGTACGACCGAATGCCGGGGACTTTTAAATGAGTATGCCTGCACAATCGTCCAAGCCAGCTTCATCACCCAAGCCAGATTCTCTGACGCAAAGGGAAGTCACACCGGGTCAAAAACATTTGCCGCAATTGATCCAAGCTCGCACTGGCAAGATGACCCGCGAACTACTGCTGAAACCGGGATCGCATGGTCTTGGCATGACGCATGATGACTTAGTGCCGGACGCCACAACTACGGCGGTTTGCGGTTATTGCAGCACCGGCTGCGGCCTGCGAATACATCTTCGTGAAGGTGAAGCGATTGGGCTAACCCCGGAAACAAACTATCCCGTCAATCTTGGCATGGCGTGCCCCAAGGGTTGGGAAGCATTGCGAGTGCTCGATTCGGATGATCGTGCAACGCATCCGCTGATCAAAAATCCAGATGGCGGGTTTTCAAAGGCGACATGGGACGACGCACTGCGACTCTTCACGGACAAATTTAAAGCGATTCAATCAGAACACGGCAAGCAATCAATCGCCTTCCTTAGCACTGGTCAAATTCCATCCGAAGAAATGGCATTCCTGGGTGCCTTGGCAAAGTTTGGCATGGGCATGGTCCATGGGGATGGGAACACTCGCCAATGCATGGCGACCGCAGTCACTGCTTACAAAGAATCGTTTGGCTTTGACGCTCCACCGTACACCTATGACGACTTTGAACAAAGCGACTGCATGGTCTTTGTTGGTGCGAATCCCTGCATCGGTCATCCGATCCTTTGGGAACGAGTCCTGCGAAACAAGAACAATCCAGAGATCATTGTGCTGGATCCCCGTCGCACCGAAACCGCAATGGCGGCGTCACAGCACTTACAGTTAAGCCCAAAAAGCGACCTAGCACTGCTGTACGCAATCACCAGCGAAATCATACGACTGGGATACGTTGACCATTCATTTGTTCAAAAAAGCACCACTGGCTTTGATGAACTCTGCCAACACGTCGCCAAGTTTGACACGAAAACCGTTTCCAAACTCTCTGGTGTTAGCGAAACGCAGATCACGCAGGCTGCCGAAGCGATCGGAACCGGCAACGCAGTATCGCTTTGGTGGACGATGGGTGTTAACCAAAGCTACGAAGGCACCCGCACCGCTCAAGCGATCATCAACATCGCACTGATTACCGGCAACATCGGACGACCGGGAACCGGTGCCAACAGTATCACCGGTCAATGCAATGCGATGGGTTCGCGACTGTGGAGCAACACCACCAACCTGATCGGACACCACCGTTTTGAGGATGCTGACGATCGTGCCAAGGTTGCGCGAGAACTAGACATTGACCTTGATCGGATTCCTGCTGAAACCGGCTGGTCCTACGATCGGATCATGGAAGGGATTCAGAACGACAAGATCAAGGGCTTGTGGGTCATCGCCACCAACCCAGCGCATTCTTGGATTCACCAAAGCAACGCACGCGACATTCTAGACAAGCTTGATTTCTTGGTCGTGCAGGACATGTACAGCACCACCGAAACAGCCCGCCATGCTGATCTGATTTTGCCAGCGGCCGCATGGGGCGAAAAAGAGGGCACGTTCATCAACAGCGAACGCCGTTACAGCTTGCTAAAAAAAGTCTCCAAAGCCCCCGGGGAAGCCCTTTCCGATTTCAACATCTTTCGCGCCATCGCTCATTACTGGGGTGTCGAAGAAATGTTTTCGCAGTGGACTGATCCCGAAGCCGCGTTTCGAATCATGCAACGGCTAAGCAAAGACAAACCCTGCGACATCACGGGCATTGATGGGTATGAGCATTTAGACGATTGCGGCGGAATTCAATGGCCGTGGACATCCGCCGACGCCAACCAATGGGCCAAACCGTATCAGCAGCGACGGTTATTCTGCGACGGCGTTTTCCATCACGACGACGGCAAGGCAAAAATAATCGTCGACGATGTCACGCCAATGCCCGAACCGCCCTGCGACCAATACCCGACGTTGCTGCTGACCGGTCGCGGCACTGTTAGCCAATGGCACACTCAAACACGGACATCGAAGTCACCGGTCCTTCGCAAGCTGTACCCCAACGAACCTTACATCGAAATCAATCCTGTCGATGCAAAATCCCTTGGCGTCCAGAACGGCGACCCCGTCCGCGTTACGTCCAGACGTGGCAGTCTAGTCGCTAACGCGATGGTGGTTCCAACGGTAAAGCCGAACCAAGCATTCATGCCCATGCACTACGAAGCAACCAACCAACTAACGCTCTCACACTTTGATCCGCATAGTCGCCAACCCAGCTACAAAAACTCCGCAGTACGAATCGAAGCAACGCAGATAGAAACGGTCCAAGGAAAACAACATGTCTGATAAATCATTTACCGAGGAACAGAAACAGTATCTCTCTGGATTTGCGTTCGGCACCGACGTCGCTCGTGCGGTCAGCAATCTGCCCATCATCAGCGGATCAGGTGGAAGATCCAGGAACGCAGCCGCCATCCAGATCGGTGGCGGACCAACAACCATTGACGGTACTGCGTTTCCAACCCGGCCAGAGAACATTGCGTTGCAGGCACAAGCCGACACCGAAGCGGCGGGTGGAAAACTCTGCAACGAAGAAAAAGCGAAAAGAGAAAAAAACCCGCTGGACATGTGGGATGAAATTGTTGCCAAATCCGACGCTGGTGAATTCCCCAAAGGAACCGATGTTTTTCTGACCAAGTTTCAGGGGCTATTTCACGTCGCACCAGCGCAAAATTCGTTCATGTGCCGGATGCGCATTCCAGGTGGGCTTCTATACGGGTGGCAATTCCGCGGCTTGGCTGATCTGTCAGACGTTTCAGCGGGCGGATACATCGATATTACCACCCGAGCCAACTTGCAGTTCCGTGAAATCCCGGCTGACCAAGCGGCAAACATTCTTTACGGCATTCGTGAACTCGATGTCGTTAGCCTGGGCAGCGGCGGTGACAACATTCGCAACTGCACCGCCAGTGCTCTGTCAGGAATCGATACGACCGAACTGGTTGAAACCATCCCCATGGCCAAACGAATGCACCACTACATTTTGAATCATCGCGAGATGTATGGTCTGCCACGAAAATTCAACATCGCCTTTGATGGCGGCGGATCAATCGCTTCGCTTGATGACACCAATGACATCGGGTTCCGCGCCGTCAACGTTCCACCCGAACACGCCAGCGAAGACCTGCCCCAAGGTGTCTATTTTCAATTGACCTTGGGTGGAATCACCGGTCACAAGGACTTCGCTAGGCCCACTGGTGTCTTGCTTGACGGAAAAGACTGTTACGAAGTCGCTGGTGGGATCGTTCGAGTGTTCGTTAAGTCGGGTGATCGAACCGATCGCAAAAAAGCACGCTTGAAGTACGTGCTGGATGACTGGGGTTTCGATAAGTTCATCGCCGCGGTCGAAGAAGAGATTGGAAAACCACTTCGCCGAGTTAGCGAAGATCGCATTGTCACAGTCGATAACGAAGACCGCTTGGTACACGTTGGCTTCCATCGCCAAGCTCAAACAGGCAAACAGTATTGCGGTGTCGTCTTACCGGTCGGTCGCATCACGAGTGATCAGGCTCGACAACTATCTGACATTGCCGATGAACTTGGCAACGGCGAGATTCGATTCACGGTCTGGCAAAACCTAATCATCCCCAACATCCGCGACGAAGATGTTGAACAAGTGCGCAGTCGAATCGAAGCCATGGGATTGGGATGCGACGCAAGCTCTTTCCGCGCTGGATTGGTCGCGTGTACCGGCAGCGCCGGATGCAAGTTTGCCGCCAGCGATACCAAAGCCGACGCAATGCGAATTGCCAAACACTTGGAATCTCAGTTCACGCTCGATAGTCCCATCAACATCCACGTTACCGGATGTCATCACAGCTGCGCACAACACTACATCGGCGATATCGGTTTGATCGGCTGCAAAGTTGAACAAGGCGACGACATGCTGGATGGTTACCACATCCACCTCGGTGGTGGCTGGGGTGGCAACCAAGGCATCGGACGATTGGCCTGTGAATATGTCACAGCCGAAGACGCTCCCGAAACCGTCGCGGCACTCGTCGGTGGCTACTTGGAACGAAGAAATGACAGCGAAACCTTTATCGAGTTCACGCAAAGATGTTCCGACCAGGAATTGAAAATGCTGGCAGCCATGACAGTGTCTTGATCACCTGGCGGGCTAATCAATGCACTCCTTTTACGTGCAAACCGAATTGCGTTAGCCGTTTTGGCGTTAGCCACGGTTCCATC
>CAYVAN010000141.1:0-11934 GCA_964449225.1 uncultured Rhodopirellula sp. | reverse complement strand
GGCGAAGCCAGCCCCGACGGTGGACCGGTCGGTGATTGCTACGTCTTTATCACCGTTCGCGAACACGAACTGTTCAAACGCGATGGCAATCACCTGATCTTGCAATTGCCAATTTCCTACACCCAAGCGGCCCTTGGTGCGGAAATCGAAGTGCCGACGTTGGATGGTCCCGAAATGCTGATGGTCAGTGCGGGAACCCAAAACAGCGAAGTCTTTACACTCAAAGGCAAAGGCATCGTTGATCCGCGTGGCGGGCGGGCCGGCGACTTGTTGGTTCAAGTTTTTATTGAAGTCCCCAAAAAATTGACGTCTGAACAGGAACGACTGCTGCGAGAACTAGCCGAGAATGATCATCAGTCGGTGATGCCGCACCGTAGTTCGTTCCTGGGTAAGCTAAAAACATTCTTCGAAACCGAAGCTTAGTGAAACACATGTCTGAAAATAACGAAAACGAAGAATTCGACAACGAAGCCGACCTTGATAATAGCGTTGATGGCAATGTCCATCCGTTTGACGCTGCGATGGAAGAATCCATCGACGTTGAAACATCCGTGGGTGAGACACGCGACGAAGAAATGGAACGTCTGCGTAAAACCGCCGACGAAGCTGACAAGCGAGTCCTGATGGCTCAGGCCGAGGCAGAGAACTTTCGCAAACGAATGCGTCGGGACTTTGAAGATCAGCTGAAGTTTGCTGCGGTGCCAATCGTTAGCGATATCTTGCTGGTTCGCGATAACCTGCTTCGCGCGATCGAAGCCGCGGGCGATGCCCCGGAAGTTGCTGGGCTGCGTGATGGTGTCGCGATGGTAACCAAGCAATTCGATGACGCGATGGCGAAGCACGGGATTCGTGAAATCCCTGCCGAGGGTGAATTGTTCGATCCGAATTTCCACGAAGCAATCTCGCAAATGCCCGGCGATGCCCCCGAAGGCACCGTCGCCCATGTTGCCGTGACCGGCTTTCAAATGCACGATCGCGTGATTCGGCCATCGCAGGTCGTCGTCAGCACCGGCCCAGCGTAAAAATTGCAGGTCCATGGTACCCCCGTTGACCCAGCAGAGCCGCTCCTAAACGGATCAGACAATTGGGGCAATTGTCCTACACCTCTGAACCGCTTCGACACCTGGGTCGACACGTCTCTATCGTGAATGGAAAGGCAACGCGACCAACACACCACCCGTGGCAGTCGCGTTGCAATCGCCACTCTGATGACGCCACCCCTTTCTGCATTTACTTTAGACCTCTAGCGTGATGCTCGGCATAAGATACGCATTGCAGTTGGCTGCGCATCGAGTTACCGCTCACTAGAATTTGGCAAACGGAATGACGACGACGGAAATCAAGGTAAAGGGAGCTCGCGAACACAATCTGCGCGATGTCAGCTTAACGCTGCCGAGGGGGCAACTGATCTGCTTCTCTGGTGTTTCTGGATCAGGCAAGTCGTCTTTAGCGTTTGATACGCTGTATGCCGAAGGCCAACGTCGTTACGTCGAAAGTCTGTCGAACTACGCACGCCAGTTCATGGGGCAAATGCCCAAACCGGACGTTGACTTTGTTTCTGGCCTTTCGCCATCGATTTCAATCTCGCAAAAATCCAGCGGCAATAACCCGCGATCCACCGTTGGAACGATCACCGAGATCTACGATTTCCTGCGCGTCCTGTACGCGCGCGTGGGAACCGGCCACTGCCCAAAATGCGATTGCGAAATCACGGCTCAATCGTTCGACGCGATCGCCACGCGCATCAAAGATTTACCCGCTGACGAAACGGTCTGGGTTCTCGCGCCGTTGGTGCGTGGCCAGAAAGGCGAATTTAGAGACCTGTTCGAAGATCTTCGTAAACAAGGTTTCTCGCGAGCCCGTGTCGATGGTGAAACTTATGTCCTGTCCGATCCGCCGACATTGGACCGTAGCCGCCGCCACGATGTCGAAGTCGTGGTTGATCGAATTGAACCAGACCAACGTGATCGCGGGCGTGTCAGCGAAGCGGTTCAAACGGCATTGAAGCTTGGCGACACAACGCTGATGGTTTCGTTGTCCGAAGCGAATGCCCCAAACGCCGGACCGATCAAGCAAGATATTTTGTTCTCATCAAAGTATTCCTGCGGATCCTGCGGTCAAAGTTTCAAGCCGCCAACGCCTCAGCTTTTCAGTTTCAATTCACCCCAAGGAATGTGCGAAGCCTGCGACGGGCTCGGGCAACTGTACACTTTCGTCCCAGAATTGCTGATTCCCGACGAAAGCCTGTCAGTCCGCAAGGGAGCGATCAGCTTGCTGGGCACATGGTCCGAAATGGGCCGTTATCGACGGCACATCTATCAGGGTGTGGCCGAAGCGATGGACGCCTACTATGAATTCGACGAAGGAACAATGCTGGAAAGTTCCTGGAGCGATCTTTCGGACGAAGCCAAGCACGTTTGGTTGTGGGGGACCAACGAATCCATGCAGTTCACTTGGCGCAGCGGCACCAAAACCAAGAAATACTCCGGCGACTTTGATGGTTTTATTCCTGAGTTGCTGGATAAGTACAAGACGACCAAGAACAAGATGCAGCTTCGGCAGCTGGAAAAGAACATGGCAACGATTGGTTGCCCCGATTGCAAAGGCGCTAGACTTAATGCACAAGCCAGTGCCGTCAAGATCACAGGCCTGTATCGCTCTCCCGATACATCTGCCTCCCACGCAGTGGCAGGTTCGGGTGTTTCAGCGGATGTTTCAACGAGCTTGATCGACGAGCACGCGACAGCACCCACCGAACGTGACGCATCTGATTTCAGCAGCCTAAGTCTTCCGCAACTCTGCGAACTATCCATCGATCATCTGGCTGAATTTTTCAGTGATGTTCGACTTGGGAAAACGGAACAGCGAATCGCTGGTGAAGCATTAAAAGAAATCCGTGCTCGGATTGGATTCCTTTTGGGCGTTGGGTTGGAATATCTGACCCTGGGTCGCACCGCACCCACTTTGTCCGGTGGTGAAAGCCAACGCATTCGTTTAGCCGGTCAGATCGGCAGCGGGCTGGTTGGCGTTCTATACATCTTGGACGAACCATCGATCGGTTTGCACCCGCGTGATAACGACCGATTGATCGAAACCCTGCAACGCCTTCGCGACGCTGGCAATACGTTGATCGTGGTCGAACACGACGAAGACACGATGCGGGCCAGCGACTTGATCGTGGACTTCGGCCCAGGACCGGGTGTGAAGGGCGGAAAGATCGTCGCGATGGGCGATGTCGATTCAGTGATGAAATCGGCCAAGAGCGTGACCGGCAATTTCTTGTCCGGAAAACGATCGATCGATGCCGCAAAAGAGCTTCGGCCGATCAACAAGGACACACAGATATCGATCCGCGGGGCTCGTTTTCACAACTTAAAAAACGTCGATGTTTCGATTCCGCTGGGAACGGTCTGCTGCGTTACCGGCGTCTCGGGCAGCGGCAAGAGTTCGCTGATCGGCGGTATTTTAGAACCGGCGCTTCGCAATGCGTTAAATGGTGCCGAACAAGAAATTGGCGATCACGACGAAATCACCGGATTGGAGCATCTCGATAAAACCATTGCGATCGATCAGTCGCCCATTGGACGGACTCCGCGGAGTAATCCCGCGACCTACGTCAAAGTGTTTGACGAAATTCGTAACCTGTTTGCCAAGTTGACCGAAGCGAAAACGCGAGGTTACACCGCATCGCGTTTTAGTTTTAATGTCGATGGTGGCCGCTGTGCTGCGTGTGATGGAAACGGTGCGACAAAGCTGGAAATGGATTTCTTGGCGGACATTTGGGTCAAGTGCCCCGTCTGCCAAGGCAAGCGATATAACCTGGAAACGCTGTCCGTTAAATTCAAAGGCCAGTCAATTTCAGACGTCCTGGAAATGGACATTTCCGAAGCCCTAAAACTGTTCGAAAATATCCCCAAGGTTGCTGATAAGCTGCAAACCTTGGTCGATGTTGGGCTGGAATACCTGAAGCTGGGGCAACCATCGCCAACTTTGTCCGGTGGTGAAGCGCAACGAATCAAGTTGTCACGTGAATTGTCCAAACGAGAAACCGGCAAAACGCTCTACGTGCTGGACGAACCAACCACCGGCCTGCACTTTGCCGACATCGAATTGCTGTTGAACGTGATTCACCGTTTGGCCGATCACGGCAACACCATTGTGATCGTTGAACACAATTCCGATGTCATCAAGACTGCGGATTGGATCATTGACCTAGGCCCCGAAGGCGGTGCGGGCGGCGGAACCGTGATCAAGGCCGGACGCCCGACTGAGATCGCAAAGGAAACCAATTCCTACACGGGGGCAGCCCTAGCAAAAGTGCTGGGCATAAAACGAAAAAAGGGCCCTGGAATTGGGTTGCAGCAAAAGCCTAAGCAAGAAATGGCAGTCGCTTCGGAACGTTCACGAACGCATATCGTCGTCGAAGCGGCCTGCGAACACAATTTAAAATCAGTCGACGTCGAAGTGCCACGCGATGCGATGACGGTATTCTGCGGTCCATCGGGCAGCGGCAAAAGCTCGCTCGCGATGGACACGATTTACGCCGAAGGACAACGCCGTTACGTCGAATCGCTTTCTTCTTACGCTAGACAGTTTATCGGTCAGGTTCAAAAGCCGCAGGTCGAACGCATTGAAGGGCTGTCGCCAGCGGTTGCACTGGAGCAAAAGAATCTGGGCCACAGCCCACGCAGTACGGTCGGCACGGTGACGGAGGTCTACGACTACCTGCGAATCCTGATGGCTCGCCTGGGCACCATGCATTGCCCGGATTGCCAGGTTCCCGTGGGAACTCAGACGCCCGACCAGATTGTTGACAAGGTCATGCGTCACGATGCGGGAACCAAGGCATTATTGCTGGCACCGATCGAGGTCCAAGCTGGCGAAGGAGCCAAGGATACCTGGGCGTCGCTTCGCAGCCTGGGTTACCAACGCATTCGCATTGACGGAAAAACCACAACGCTGGACACCGCACCCGCGTTGGACCCGCGTCAAAAGCAAACGGTTCAAGTGGTCGTCGATCGCATTTCCATCGCGACCGAAGAACGATCGCGGATCAGCGACAGCGTTGAACAAGCCTTGTCGCTTGGGATCGGGGTGCTGGAATTGGCGATTGCTGACGACGATCGTGATGAAGAACACTGGGTCAGCGAAACGCATTCACAGCACTTGGTGTGCGGTGATTGCGGGCGATCATTCCCCGAATTGACGCCTCACCACTTTTCGTTCAATTCCGCGATCGGATGGTGCTCGTCCTGCGAAGGTCTTGGATCGCAAACCGGCACCAACCCAGCAGCCTTGGTGGGGCCGCAAACACAATCGCTTGCCGAGGGTGCGGCTTTGTTGTGGCCTAGTGTGGATCAAGCGGTATCAAAGTGGATGTTGGCGGCGCTATCACGGCATGCGGGCATCCGAACCGATGTTCCGTTTACAGAATTGACCGTTTCTGAAAAGCGGGTGCTGTATCGAGGCACCGGCAATGCTTGGGTAGAAGTCCAAGAACGTGACACCAAAGAAAAATCGGTCAGCAAGAAAACCGTCTTCCGTTATCAGTTCAAAGGCTTCTATCCAGCTCTGGAGGAAGCGTCGCGATTGACGCCGGGCTTGCGTGGAAAACTGGAACTGTTTACGGACGAAATTGACTGCGCCGCCTGCGACGGATCACGGCTTCGCGAAGAATCCTCGGCGACTCGTTTCCGTGGTTGTACCATCGCCGATCTTGTCCACATGCCGCTGGATCGTTTGGCCGAAGAGGTGAAATCGTGGAAGCTGGACAGTCGTGAAAAGAAAATCGCCGGCGAGCTGATTCGCGAAGTTCAATCGCGAGTCGGTTTCTTGCTGGACGTCGGGTTGAATTACTTGACGTTGCACCGGGGTGCGGCGACTTTGTCGGGTGGCGAGGCGCAGCGGATTCGCCTGGCTGGCCAGCTTGGCAGCGGTTTGTGTGGCGTGCTTTACGTGTTGGACGAACCCACGATCGGTTTGCATCCGCGCGACAACTTACGATTACTAGGTGCGTTGCACCGGCTGCGCGATCAGGGAAATACGCTGCTGGTCGTCGAACACGATCATGACGTTATCCAGGGCAGCGATTACCTGTGTGATTTTGGTCCGCGTGCTGGTCGCCATGGTGGTCGCGTCGTCGCTCGCGGGACACCGGACGACGTTCAGCCAGCTGAAACGTCGGTGACCCGTGGTTACATCGATGGCACAAAATCGATCCCGGTCCCCACTTCGCGGCGTCCGGTGATGTCCAGCACTGGCCAGCCATTGGTGGAAATGTTGAAGATTGTCGGTGCGCGTGAAAACAATCTTAGAAACGTCAACTTGGATCTTCCGCTGGGCGTCATGACAGCAATCACGGGCCCCAGCGGAAGCGGAAAAAGCTCTTTGGTTGACGGGATCCTGTACCCGGTCCTGGCCAGGCGATTGCATCGTGCCAAGGGGCGTCCTGGGCGTCACGACAAAGTCGAAGGCGTGCGACATGTCGACAAAGTCATCCGAGTCGACCAATCGCCACTTGGGAATTCACCCAGCAGCAATCCGGCAACCTACACCGGTGCGTTCGACCACATCCGAAACCTGTTCGCCGAACTTCCCGAAGCAGCGGAGCGACGGTTTTCGGCACGCACGTTTAGCTTTAACGTCGCCGGTGGTCGTTGCGAAACCTGCGAAGGTAACGGAACGCTGAAGATCGAAATGCATTTTTTGCCGGACGTTTACGTTCCTTGTGAAGAATGCAATTCGCGGCGGTACAACGACGAAGTCCTGCAAGTGAAACTGCACGGCAAGTCGATTGCCGATGTACTGGACATGCCCTGTGGCGAAGCAGCGGAATTGTTTTCGTCTTACCCGAAAATTCACCGCATCGTGCAAACGCTGTGTGACGTTGGATTGGATTACGTGACACTGGGGCAATCCGCACCGACGCTATCGGGCGGCGAAGCACAGCGGGTCAAACTGGCAGCCGAATTGGCACGTCCAGTCACCGGCAGCACGTTGTACTTGCTGGACGAACCGACCACGGGGCTGCACTTTGACGACATCGAAAAACTAATGAATGTGACTCAGCGGTTGGTTGACCTTGGTAACACGGTTGTCCTGATCGAGCATAACCTGGACGTGATCAAGTGCTGCGATTGGATTGTCGACATGGGGCCGGGTGCGGGGGTTCACGGTGGCGAAGTCGTTTTTACGGGAACGCCCGAACAATTAGCTGCGACCGCCAAAGTGACCAAGTCGGTCAAGAAACGACACGCTCCCGTGAAAGGGATCAGCCTGACGGCGTCTTACTTGAAAGAGGCGATTGATAATTCGGTCATCGTTGCCGATGGCGGAAATCGCCAAGCATCGGTTCCGCCAATTAAATCGGTTCCCGTACCAGAAGAAAAGCCTGAATCGGCAACTGAACCAGACGAAGACGCTGCGGAAACCACGCCCGTGACTGAGCCCGTGACTGATCCTTGGCAAGTGTTGGGTCGTCGGTGGCATTCATTAGGCAAGGGGTTCCCCACCGGCAAAGAACCCGAGTGGCCGCTGGAGATCGCTGACCAGACGATGCAATTAATTGAGTCAGTGGCGGGCGATGCGTCACTGGTCTTCGATTCGCCCGGAAAGGTTACCGTTAAGCTGAGCGGGTTGCGCTACGCATGGGCGACGATTGAAACTAAAATGCCAGAGTCGTTAAAAGTGACGTTGGCGGGTCCGGCCGAAGCGATCGATGAAGATGGTTTGCCAAGCCTTAGAATCGATCGCCCCAAAACACGCGGAAAGCAGACAAAGATCACGCTGAATCTGACTGAAACAAAACACGTTCGAAGCCGAAAACTAAAATCGTTCTTGCAAAGTCACTTGGCGGCGACCGTACAGTGATGCAACCGGGATCAGCTACGATAGTCGCTGCTGAACCCTCCGAATTCACGACAAGCATTCTCATCCAACGAACAAATTTTTTCATGACTGCGACAGCACCAAATTTGCTTGAAACCATCTTGGGTGATGCAGATTTGATGCAGCGTTTCGCGGCTGGGAAAACAGAGAACACCAATACCGTTTCGATCGCGCCGGTGACGAACAAAGGTTCCGATCGCCGAGCACTTGTCGACGAAGTCGTTCCACGTCGAAACGTTGCGTCGATGTCTCTATCAAGGCGTGCAACCGATGACCCCGATTACCGTTTGGTTGGTGAATTGGGCAGCGGCGGTACGGCCGTGGTTTACCAAGCGCACCAACGGGCGGTTGATCGCGAGGTCGCGGTCAAAATGCTACGAAGCGAGCTTGCGGAAAACCATGTTTCGCGAGAACGTTTTTTGACCGAAGCACGCGTCATTGGTGGTCTGGATCACCCCAACGTGATCGCGCTGCATGAAGTCTACGTCGATGATGACGCAAACTTGTACTATTCGATGAAACGGATCGATGGGACAAGTTGGGATAAGCAAATCGCAGAGATGACACAGCAGCAGAATGTGGAAACACTGCTGCGAGTCGCCGACGGAATTCGCTATGCGCATTCACGGGGTTTGATTCACCGCGACATCAAGCCTGAAAATGTGATGCTGGGACGATTTGGCGAAGTCCTGTTGGCCGATTGGGGATTGGCGATCAATCAACAAGACAACAATGACGACGGTGACTTGTATCAATCCATTGGCGGAACGCCTGCCTACATGCCACCAGAATTGGCAACCGGATTTCATAGCGACATTGTTTTGCAAAGCGATGTTTATCTGCTGGGTGCAACGTTGTTTCAGATTTTGACCGGATTCCCGCCTCACGACGGAAAGACATTAATCGAGTGCATTTCCAACGCTGCAAAAAATGTGATCCGCGAAACCAACGTCGAAAGCGAATTGATGGACGTTGCCATCAAGGCGATGAAAACCAATCCCGACGATCGTTACGCAACCGTTGATGACTTTATCGCTGCAATAAAAAAACACCGCCAGCATCAAGAAAGCACTCGATTGACCAAACGGGCAATCCGCCGCATTGAAGAATCCGATGGCAGCGAACCGTATCGTGATTTCAGTGCCGCCGATACGCTTTTGAACGAGGCAATCGAGATTTGGGATGGTAACCGTCGAGCGATTGAAATCAAAAAGAAGTTTCAAATCCAACTAGCAAAGGTTGCTACCAAACGAGGTGACTTGGATCTGGCTGCAACGATCTACGATTCAATTGGCGAATCGAATTCAGAAGACGCCAAGCAAGTGCGACGTCAAATCAACCAGCGTGAAGCTGGCGAGCGAAAGGTTTCTCGGTACTCGGCACTGTTCATCAAGTCGCCCGATCCAGGCCTGTTGCTCAAACGCGGATCCGGAAAAGTGGTCGAGCTGAATGAGGCTTTCACGAGCCTGTTTGGTTTTCAACGCAGCGAAGTTGTTGGCAAGGCGATCGATGAAATCAATCTATGGGTTTGCCCGGAACGTCGCGAGGAACTCGTCAAGGCGATGGAGAACCACGGCGAGGTCAATGAGTTTGAGGCAAAGTTACAGCATCGCAATGGCCGAAGCGTGGATGTGTTAATCAACAGCCGCGCCGTCAAAGTAGAAGATGAGGAGATGGTAGTTTCTACCATCCGCGATATCTCGTTACGCAAAAAGGCCGAGCAAGAGCTGAAGGAAAGTCGTCAACGACTGCGCGACATGCAGCGGTTGGCCGGATTGGCGACATGGTCGTACGACGTGGCAAGCGACCGCGTGTCATGGAGCCGCGAAACATTCGATTTGACCGGACGGAACCACGAAGCAGGTTCACCGACGAGCCGAGAGTATTTCAAGATGGTTCATCCTGACGATCAAGAACGATTGCAACGTGCCGTTCGAGGTGCCATCGAATCGGGCACGGCCTACGAACTGTCGATCTTGCAGAAAGTTGCCGGTGGTAAGTATCGCGAAGTGATCGTTCGCGGCCAACCGATTTTTGACAACCAAGGGAAGACAGTCGAAGTTTACGGCGTCGTGCTGCCCAAGTAGACGTGGCTTAAAAACAGACCAGCATCGCCGCGAATGCAGCAAAATTGTTGCGGTCGACAAGGCCCTTTCCAGACGATCCCAGGTCGCCCAGGATGACGATCAAAACGATCGTGGAAAGTCGATCTTCGGCCGTAGCTCTGCGGCTTGATACACTGTGGCAGGTCGACATCGTTCACAAAGGGAGCTTTTCCTGTCCGAATCTGCTCAACCGTTAGTTGCATCGGCACCGCGACTTGCCCCAGCGGATCGAGCAATGAACGCCAACGCGATTCTAGCGAGCCTAGATAGGCATATTGAAGATCAACCGAGCGACGTTCGCGATGGTGGGTCAGTGGTCGTTTAATTCAGCAACGATAGGATCAGCGAAGAACCCCACATGAACCAATTACTTTCCCCTAACAACCAAGCCTACATCGACGGCCAAGTTGTGCTCGCCGCATCGCCCTGCGAACGAATGTGTTGTCATCTTCTTTTCAAGCTGGAGCCCGTGTCGCCGTAGCGAAGCTCGCGCAGAGCTTCGGCGATTGCCGGGGTGTCACGGGGCGCTGAAAAGGGACCAGTGATGGGCGCTTGAAAGTCCTCCACATTGTGAGGGGGTTGGCCGAACTACTGTTGATCGTTTTGCACCATGCGAAACGGAGAACGGGAGGTCGTGGCCAATCATTTAAACGTGACAAAGTCCAACGCTATTAAGAAGTTACATCAGCAAGGTCAGTCTCAGCGAGAGATTGCCGAGTCGCTCAGTGTTGATCGGAAGACTGTCCGGCGACATTTGGACTCGCTGGACCGAGCTTGCCAAGGCGAGAAAGAGCCAAAAGGGACCAGCGCGCCCACCGGCTCCGACGCCCCTGAAGGCATTCCAGAGAGCATCTCTGAAAACACTGCGACCGCCGCCAAATCGGCCAGCGACAGCGAGCCCTATCGCGCCATCATCGAAGCCAAGCTTGAGCAGGGCTTTCACGCTCAGAGGATCTTCCAAGACCTGCAAGACGAACACGACTTCCAGGGCAGCTATTGGAGCGTCCGTCGTTTCGTTAAGAAGCTGCGAACCGAGAAGCCGACCGCATTCCGCCGCATCGAGGTGCAGCCCGGCTGGGAAGCCCAAGTCGACTTCGGCACCGGAGCGCCCGTCATCGGCAAGGACGGCAAGCGACGGCGAACGCATGTCTTGCGTGTCGTCATGAGTCATTCCCGCAAGGGCTATGCCGAAGTCGTCTTTCGGCAGACCACCGACGATTTTATCACTGCGATCGAGAATGCATTTTGGCACTTTGGCGGCGTTCCCAAGACCGTTGTCATCAACAACTTGCGAGCTGCTGTGAAAACGCCCGACTGGTACGATCCCGAACTGACGCCCAAGCTGCGCGCCTTTGAAAAACATTACGGCACCACGATCCTGCCGACCAAGCCATACACACCTCGCCATAAAGGCAAGGTCGAACGCGGTGTCGATTATGTCCAAGAGAACGCACTGAGAGGTCGCACATTCGCATCGCTCGTCGAGCAGAACGATTTCTTGATGCACTGGGAAGCCACCCGACTGGTACGATCCCGAACCGGCACCACTCGCAAGCAGGTCGGCGCACACTTCGAGGCAGTAGAGAAGTGCTGGCTGACGAATCGTTGGTTCGCAACAACCGCAAGATCGAGCGTGGTGTTCGTCGCGCGAGCTTCCGTGATGTTCGCCGTCTGGAGGACTTTGACTTCTCGTTCAACCGTAGTATCGAAAAGGCGAAGGTATTTGAACTTGCCAGCGGACACTTCCTTCGTGGTGCCAAGGACGTGTTGATGTGTGGCCCGCCAGGCACGGGCAAGAGTCACCTGGCTCAGGCAATCGGTCACGCGGTGATTCGCTCGGGCGCGATCGTTTACTACCGCAGCATCTTCGACGTGGTGCGGGACTTCTTACATGACGAAGCGATGGGCGGTGAGGAGAAGGTGCTGGCGCGTTACCTCAAAC
>CAYVAN010000140.1:0-11954 GCA_964449225.1 uncultured Rhodopirellula sp. | reverse complement strand
TTGCCTGAACTGCGTTGACTTGCCTGAACTGCGCTTCGCTTGTTCCGGCCTACGTTAATTCTCAAAACACGGATCATCATTCTTTGCTTTGAGTTTTCTTGGCGACCTTGATCCCAATGACAATCAGGCCAATCAGAATCGCGACTAGGGTGATGAGCACTGCTGGCAGTGGCACTAGGGGCAGCACCAGAATTGGTAGACCAATGGTGATCATGCCTCCGCCAATGAAAGGAGACGACAACGGCGCAGCCAATGCGTAGTCCTCTGCCGCGCCCGATTGCAATTCAGGATCGACAAGCTTTACCAGCACAAATCCGGTTGCCGTCGTTCCGGTGGACATGCCGTAGTTGATCAGTCCCAGCTCGAACCAGTGTTCTGCTGGCAGGATCCGCGGGGATAGCCACACCAAGCAAAACGCCGTCCAAATAGCGGCAGCCAATATCAGCACCATCAAACCGGTAACCTGCCCTGAGACGGCGGTGACGTTGAGCGAAGCGATCGCTGCGACGACCAAGACATCCATCGCGGATGATGTGATTCGGTTGATTGTCATTGAATCAATCAGATTTCCGAATCCGATTTTCGTCAGACCAATACGAATGGCCCATCCGCCAAAGAGCGTGTAGATGAATAGCGGAAAACTACCAACAATCGCAGAAGCACTTGTTCGATCGATTAAGCCAGTGCCCGAAGCATCTGTTCGTAGCAACTGTTCGATCATGCCCGCCACGGATCCAACCGACCATTGCAGAAACCATCCAATCGCCATTGCCAAGGTCAGCCAGATCACTTGCAAGAGCAATGGATCAATCAAGTCAGGGCTAACCACTGCGGTTCCGATCGATAAGTCTTGCGTCGGTTCGGTGGGATGGTGTTTCAACGCAGCGGCGGTTTTTGCAGCGTCTTTTTTTGTCCAGCCCCGCCTCACGCCAACGTTGACCCAGAAGACTCCGGAAATGATTCCGTAGATCAATCCTACGGTCGCCATCATCACGCCCAGGTCCAACCCACCGTCCAGTTTGATGGTATCGCTGGAAAGTACTTCGCCCATCGCGGCGGCAGTTCCGTGACCGCCCGCGAAGCCGGTTTCAATCAGCATCCCAAAGGAACTGGGGACCGTCGCATTTGGGAGGCCAATGAACGGTTGAATGATCAACCAAGTCGCCAACAATCCAATTGCTGTTTGTCCAAGCACGATGATCCAGACCATCAATCCTTGACGACCCGCACGGATCAACGAATCGGACGCAGAAGAAGATGGCCGTGCCAGTAGCATGCCGGCAAAGACCACTGCGATCAATGGTCCAGGCCAAGACTTCCACTGGGACGATAACGTGACGATTTGATCCGATTGACAAGTTAGCGTTGCGATTTGAATCGCAGCGAATCCGATGATGCCAGCGATGACTGAGGCAGGAATAAAAAGCACCCCCAGCAGCTGGATTTGTCCTCGAACCCCAACTGCGATCGCCAATAGGATCGCTGTCAGGATGAGTGCTAAGGTCATGTCGGCTTTGGTTTTAGAGTGTTTTGAGAATTGCTGTAGGCCGGAACAAGCGAAGCGCAGTTCAGGCAAGTCAACGCAGTTCAGGCACGTCAACGCCGCGCAATGCAATTGCCTGAACTGCGCTTCGCTTGTTCCGGCCTACATCCCCTAACAAATTTGAAAATGCTCTCGTGTGAGCATTTGTCGTCAAACCGCGAGCCAATTAGAACATGGTATTTGCTTTGGCCATGAATCTAATGTATCGACACGAACAGCGATGTAGGCCCAGTGAAGCAAAGACAAGTGCGATTGGCCCGATCAGTGCGGGGTTAAGTGATCAGTGGCCGTTTGTTTTCACACGAAAAAACGCACCGCCTGAGGTTGCAAACGGTGCGTAATGTTCGACGATGGCAGCTGGAACTTCGCTGCGTGCGGCGTCTTGTTGCCGGACTACAAAGACTTACAGCTCCGACAATGCTCGGTCGACTGCTGCTTGGTAACGGGCGAGGTCAATCGAGCCAACTTCGCCATCGACGGGATTGAAATCGAAGTCATCGACACCGCCGAAGAATTGAATCGATCGACCGCCGGAAGACTGAACGAAGAATTCGCTATCGAGAGTTGCCACTTCGGGTGCTGTGGCACCTTCGCGAACAATCACCATGACGGCTGAGTCACCAAAGGTGCTCAAAATCACTTCGCCAAAGACGACATCTTCAAAGCCTTCGCCAGCGATAAACAACTGCTGGTTGCCATCGGCATCAAAGCTGACGGCACCGCCTTCAAGCCCACCGTTGGACATATCTGCAACGCTGCCATTTCGACGTAGATAGTTGGACGATAACAGGTTGATTGTTTCTAAACCGGTGTTTTGAGTTCCAGCGACGCTTAGACCTGGAACGGTGGGTGCCGTGCTTGAATTTGGATCGACCACGACGTCGGTGGTGGTGCTGCCGAGCGTGCGAATCGTATCGGGCAAGTCATGTACGATGGTGTAGTTGCCCGGTGCAACATTGGTGAATGAGTAATCACCGTTGAGCGAAGTGAGTGCGGAGGCAACGGTGGTTCCGGTGCTGTTTACAAGACGAACCTGGATTCCGCCAATTCCGGCATCGGGTCCGTTCTTGATCCCGTCGCGTACTGGATTGGCATTGCTTTCGATGTTGTCGATGAACAATGAACCGCTTAGCGTTACCAGGTCGAAGTCGGTGACGACAACCGTTAAGAGAGCGGTGTCTGTCGCACCATCAGAATCTTCGATGGTGTAGTTGATCGTTGCGGTTCCTGCACCGCTTCCGGTGGCCGTAAAGGTCAGCGTTCCATCCGGATTGATATCGACATCACCTTGATCCGAAGTCGCTGCAACCACGGTTAGCGTTTGGTCTTCGCCAGCCGGTCCAGCATTGTCATTGGCAAGCACGTTGATCGTCGTTGCGACACCACGAACGGCCGTTGCTGAATCATCGTTTGCATCGGGCCCTTGGTTGACGCCAGTAATCGTAAACGTCGCGGTTTGCGGCGTACTGCCGCCGTTTCCATCGGTGACGTTATAAGCCAGTGTGATGACTTCACTTTGGCCGTTGGTCAGTCCGCTGTACGCTGTCGGAGTTAGTGTCAATGTCGAACCGCTAACGGAAATGCCAGCTTGATTACCCGTGATCGTTGGTGCGCTGATCGAAAGCGGGTCACCGTCTGGATCGCTTGCGCCAGACAGAAGATTAACCGTCACAGGCGAAGCGACTTCGGACAGTGTTTGGGCAATCGGAGCGGAAACAACCGGAGCCTGATTCACGACGTCGGTGACGCCGGTGATTGTGACCGTTGCTGTTTGAGCAACGCTACCGCCGTTGCCATCTAGCACGTTGTAGCTGACCGTAACGACTTGGCTTTCACCATCATTGAGTCCGCCATACGCGGCGGGAGTAATGGTTAAGACCGCACCGTTGACCGAGACGCCGGACTGCGGGTCGCCCGCGATGGTGGGTGTGCTAATGGAAAGCGTATCACCATCAGGGTCACTGGCACCGGTCAGCAAATTGATTGTTGACGCGGCTTGATCTTCGTTGAATGTTTGAGTGATCGCAGCGCTGACAACCGGGTTCTGGTTTGGTTGGACATCAGTGATTCCGGTGATCGTGATGGTTGCTGTTTGAGCAACACTCCCGCCGTTGCCGTCAAGCACGTTGTAGCTAACGGTCACGACTTGGCTTTCACCGTCATTGAGAGCGTTATACGCCGAGGGGTCCACGGTCAAGGATGTGCCGTTGACCGAAACGCCGGACTGCGGGTCGCCCGTGATGGTGGGGGTGCTAATGGAAAGCGTGTCACCATCGGGGTCACTGGCACCGGTCAGCAAATTGATTGTTGCGTCAGCTTGATCTTCATTGAGTGTTTCGGTGATCGCTGATGCAACGATGGGATCATTGTTCCCACCACCGTTGGGATCAACGACATTCAAAGTAAAGGTGCTGAGCACCGGATCAAATCCGATTTGATTATCCGTCAGAATGGCCTCGTCACCCTCTTCGCCGTAAAGCAAGAAGTCATCACCGCCACCGGCAAGTCCCAACGAGAAGGTCAGATTTTCTACGGCGCTGTTGACTCGCACGGGAATGCTAAAGGTGTCAAACGGTTCTTCAAAACCAGGAACCGCACCTTCGATGCCTGAACCATTAAGAGGTCCAACAGCTAGGAAGTTGTCGAATAGACTTCCCCCATTACCATCGTCAGCAATGTAGGTACCGAGGGTAAGCGAGTTATAGATTTCGCGGCCAAACGGGCTGGCGGACGGAGCGGTTCGGCTGCGTGTGTCTAGATTCAAACCTACCGCACTGCCTCGAATGTTGCCGTTTTCATCGAGCGGCGAAGTTGAGACAACTTCCGAGCGAACGGTTACATCCATGTCAAAGGAGACTTGAAGATCAGGCAGATCTTGGTTTGCAAGATCGAAGTCGTTGTAACGAATTCGGAATTGAAAGTTCGAGTCGCCCGATGGTGTTGGTGTGACTTGTCCATCGAATCGACCCAGCGGTTCACCTTGCAGTGGTGTGACAATGATCGTGTCCGGGTCATATCCACCCAAAGTGACCACGGCGTTCTTGATGGCTTGGTCCAGGTCAGACAGTTCGGCCAGCGTCAAAGTCACTTCGTTTGTCGTCCCGTCATCCAGCGAGAAAGTTGCTGTGCCCGAAGTCGCACTACGCAGGGTGCTTTCAATGTTGATCTCATCCGTGTCTGTGACGACCGGAGTCAGCACGTCGGCTTGATCGACCAAAATGTCGGTCACGACTTGAAACGCACCAATGTCCGCGCCAAAGGTTCGCTCGTCGCTGTAGCTGACTTCTAAGTAGACGACTTCTTCCGTGTTGATCGTCGCGGTACGAGTGTTTGCCGTCGTCAAAGCAGCATCGTTGACGTCACGCAGGTTTAGAAACAGATTGACGCCCGCACTCGCAGCCTCGCCTCGTGAAACTGCATTGATGACCGAAAGAGCGTCGCTGGCGGTGACCATGCCGTCGCCATTGACGTCCATGTAACCGTCAACTTGCCCGGCTTCGGTGATTTCGATCCCACCGCCGTTGCTGCGGGAAATCGCATTGATCACCTTCAACGCATCGCTGGCCGTGATCTGCATGTTGTCATCAACATCGGCCGGATTGAGATAATTATGGGCGAACAGAATATCGCCAGCCAGCAATTCTCGTTTTTCCAGAGATTCACTGGTTAACGCTCGGCGACTTTTCGCGAGCGATGATCGTTGACCGCGTCGAAGCCGCTCTCGGGATGATGCTGTTCCAAAGCGACTAAGCAATTGACGCAAGTTTCTCATCTTTTATCTCTGGAAGATGGTGTGATAGTGGGGGGAATTTGCACGCAGTATTCGTACGCAGCGGGCTAATTGATCAATGAGAGTTCGGCGTTAGAAGCCTGGCAGATCGCCCATGCTACTTGCTTTGCCCTGTTTATCAACCGTTGGTTCAAATTCCCTAGTCCGACTCAGCTGAAAGTGTTTTGATTCCCAAATCCTCGAAAGGTTCCTCAATTTGTTGGGAAACTGAAGAACCTAACTCCTCGTCATGAGGGCTTGAGGCATCCAAAACCGGCGAAAACCGTGCATTCGCTCCCGATGTCGCTGGGACAATCTCTGCTAAAGAACTTGGAGGATCAGGGGATTCCGCCTTGGTCTCGATGCCATCGTTTCTATCATCGGCTTTGGAAGCATCGATACTTTCAGCAGGGGCCAGACCACCCTCAGAAGCCGGATTACCGGCAAAGTTCAACATGTCTGTTTGGCTAGGAGATGTTCTCTGCTGATTTGTCTGAGCGTTTGCCGTAGTGGATCTTGTTAAAGATCCCGGCAGCGAAGGTTCCTGTCCTGAAGGATCTTTGACAAGATCCACTACCTCAGGATCGCCGCTCGAACTGCTTGACGCTTGACCAGCAATTCGGTTGATCACCAGCAAAGCATCCAAGGCAGAAACGATCCCGTCATTGCTGACGTCGATGTCGTCGCCGCTGGTATCGGAAGAAGACAAAACACGCGTGTCATTTCTGCTGATGTCATTGATGACTACGAGTGCATCGAGTGCGTCTACGACGCCGTCTCGGTTCGTGTCTGCCGGCAGAGACTCGTTATGCCGAAGACTGTCGATGCGCACGGCCGCCGATACGATCACTTCACTGGAACCGTCTTCGACTTCGATCAGTATCGAATTTTCCGGAAACTCGTGAATCACTAATTCAGGAATAACATCGACTCGGTATGATCCATCAGGCAGATTCGCAACCTGCCACACTCCGCTGGCATCCGTTGTCACCGATTCGGTGTGACCAAATCGCAGACCGCTAATTGCGATCGCCGTACCGGCGTGTCCAGTCACACGAATTTCTGAAATACGTCCCAGAGAATCCGAGATTGATACTTCCAGATTTTCTTGCGTTGTGATCGCCTCGCTGGTCGTTCGGCCGATGAGGTTGCCCAGCGAATCAAAGGCTTCCAGCCGGGCAAAGGATGTCGTGTCCAACCCAATCACATCGACGTACACGTTCCCCACAGTTTGATCGATGGTTGCACTGAACGCGACTTCCGCTGCACCGGTGCTGCTCCAACGTTCGGTGTATCGTTGTTGCTGTAAGTTGAAAGACTGAAATACCTGCACGTTACCGGCGTCGACCGATTCGAGCGATGCAACCTTGGTGTCAAAGACGGTGCCGTCGGCAGTGATCGTCACTCCTGTTTGATTTCCGGAAAGATCGCCTTCTGGAAACTCAGCCGCCGATAACTCGCCCGAAAACAGCGGCGAACCATCCGGATTGCTGACGGTCACAATGCTAGAAGCCAAACTGGAATCACCTAGATCACGATTTTGATCCACGTTTTGGTCAATGAATGCGATACCCGAAAGGCTGCTATGACTGGCCGCAGGCGATGAAGCCGTCCCGGTGATCGTTGGGCTGACCACTCCAATCGCTTGATCGATCGCTCGCCAATGAATCGTCGTGAAATCAGATTTGCCGATCTCAATCGAAAGGTCAAAGTCAACGACCGGCTGATCGGGCGCGGCCGCCACCATCCATGGTCCGTCATCGAGTCGGTATTGAATTTCGCTGATTCGATTTAGGGTAATGTCACTTTGGGTTCCGGAGGGGTTCTGGTTGATCAACGCCTTTGCCGAAGCGGTACCTTGGAACCGATAGACCGATTCGATGGGATCAAAATGGCCGACGGCATCGAGACTTAGCGGAACATCGGCGACATCGAAAATCCCGTCGCCATCACTGTCCTGCCAGCCAACCATTGCAAGGGTCGATGCGGGGCTTCGGTTTTGTTCAAACGCTTGTTGTAAACTCAAACCACCCTGCATAATGCTGGGTTCGGGTACAAAGTTCGGATCCGGGTTGTTTTGGACTGAATTGAGGTTTTGAGTGTTGTAATAACCTCGTCTGGATGCCCAAGGCGCTCCGCCGTTGTATTCGTCCCGCGCCCAAAAGATGTGACCCAGTTCATGAGTGTAAGTCGATGTGGGACGCGTCGAAGGCGTGACGTAAAACAGTCCGCCTGGGTAAGCAAACGCGCCGGTGAATTCGCTGCCGCGAGGGAAAACGCCATCTAAATCATTGGATGAATCGAGGACGAAGATCGTGAATGCCCAGTCCGTTTGATGTTTTAACCGTTGGGCATGGTTAAATTGCCTAACGCCATCTTCAATCGATGAGGCATCCCCATAGCCCTGCGAAATCAAGAAGTCGCCGACATATCGATTAAATTGACTACTTGGACGGGTGATGGGTTCGTAAGGAGTTTCGACCGGATCGCGGGCGAAGAGATCATCGACGACAAAATCTAAGGTGTGAACGGTATTGAGTTCGTCGAGGGTATCGCTCCACCAATCGACGCTGGCGTGAACCTTATCCAGAATTTCGTCAATTTCGTTCTCGGTCCAATCCTCGGTGCTGGGGTCAAGCGTTCCATCACTTTCAAAGAAGACCGGCGTAACAGCAACCGTTCCAAGCAAGAACTCGGCGGTATCTTCAGGCGTGACGCCAATTGAATCCGCTGCTAAAAGCCGCCGCGACTCGAGCGTTTGCACGCTGAGCTTTCGCTTGTTCTTGACGTTTCGTTTTGGCTTTCGCCGCATAAGGATTGGACTGATTTTACGAAGAGGAATAGAACGCTAACGAACCGTTTGATCATCGGAAAAATTTATCGACTTACTCTGGTAATCGTAGCCTAGTCGCTTCAAATCGCCAAAGCAGCAAAGTCAACGGGCAGGGCCAATCACTTTTTCAAACTCGGGTGTCTTTTAGCGGAGCGGCGCGCGAGCCGCCCGGTGCCTGTATTTACCGGATGGCTCTCGCTATTCCGCTAGATTGTAAGTTGCCGATCTTCAAGAATTGAGTTGCCCCGAGTCATCGTGATGGGAATGTCAAGCTCCCGTTCCGGCGGTAATCGAACCGGCCACCATTGAGTCGAATCCAAGCAAGTGCTTGTCTGAATGCTGCCGGGATTAGCTACGGCTCTTTGGAAGCTCTGTTTTCGTTGTGGCTGTTAGAACGACGCGAACACCTGATCGCGAACATCGGAACCCTCTAGTTCAGCCGATCTAACCGACGAGGCGTCCTCGGCAAGTGTATCGACAATCGAATCAAGCTTTACGGTTTCCGCTGAATCAAACACGCTTGTCTTTTCTGGAATCGCTGTTTCAATCGAAGGTGTCGCCGCTGTCGCTTGGGTCTCCGCAATCAGCAGGTCACCGATTCGAGTTGAACCCGATGCCAACACTCCGCCAGCGACCGGTGCGTAGCCGATTGCATCAGCTGCATTGCCGATCGCATTGGCATCCGAAACCGCTTGGTTGACGATCTGAACTTGTTCGCCCTCCGCCTGGATTCCGACGACTTGTTCGCCGTTTGCGTTGGAGAGCGTCCTAGCCAAGTAATTGATAACGTTCAACGCGTCCAATGTGGTCACAACACCATCGCCATTCACGTCTGGGAACGGAGGCAATCCGGCGGGAAGTACGGCGCTATCCAATTGGATACTGCCACCACCATTTCGCGACAAAGCATTGACCACATTCAACGCATCAAGCGGCGTCACCGATCCGCTGTCATTGACATCGTTTCGCAGATCCTGTGCCGGAACATTAGTGCTGTCTGTCTTTGGATTTTGGAACGGATTACTCGCGATCACGATCGGCACGTCTTCGACTTCACCGATTTGCAATTGACCGTTCAAATCAACGGCGTCTCCGGTGGCGGTGACGGTACCCACGTTGGTAGCGGGCGTCAGTCGGAATCTCGCATACGTTTCACCGGCTACCGCAGTCGCGGGTGCGTTAATCAAGATGTTGTTGACGCCTGTTCCCAGAACTGCACGCCCCAAACCGGCTGACCCAAACCGCTGCGCTTCGCTGGATTCAAAGACGCCATTTCCATTCCAATCGACCCAAGCATCCAAGAAGAACGGGATGTTCTCGTCGTTGGTGATTTGCACCGTCAGGTTCGAGGAGAAGCCAGCACGCACATTTCCAAATGTGATTCCATCATCATCGTCGTTGTTAGGCAGTCTGGCATCAGAATCTGGGCTGACGGTTACGCCGATCGCGAAGCCAGGATCAACCGCGTGACGAGGTCCGCTATCGACAATCGATGAAAGGTAAGGTGCCGGTGCATCGCCGTAATCGGACCCGCCGCCGACAAAAATCGTCAATTCGGTACCGCCGTCTGCCTGATTGCTTTGCAGTTGGTTTCCGACTTCATCAGTGACGGTGACCGTGTCGACCGCACCGACTCCGGTTACGCCGCCGGTTCCTTCCAAGAAGATCCGTCGGTCAGCGACCGATGTGGAAACACCGGGAATTCCAGCAGCGGTGATCGCGTCGGCGATCACTTGTGCGATCTGAAGATCGGTTTGTTCAATTCCAATCATGATTGGAACGGTTGCTGATTGACCGGCAAAGCCAAATTGAGTCAATGTGCTGTCGACCAATTCAATCGAGTAAGTTGAATCGCCACCCAGGACGACGCGGCCGAACCCTGCATTTACGGGTGTCAAGCCGAGGCCAGAACCTTCGATCGCATCGACCATTCGTATTGCCAATTGATCCAGCGTGGTTGCCCCTGGCAGTGCAATGGCGATTGCACCTTCATTCACAACTCCATTGATGCTGTCGAATTCAAAGACTCTCTCGACGGTCGTACCGCGTCTGATGATGAATGATTGTCCATCGACCACCGACGGCGAAACGCCCGGGCCTTCGGTTGGAATTTGAATACCAAAGCCTTGTTCGGTTCCGATTCCTCCAGAGATTACCAACCCATTGTTAGCGGTGACCGAAGACAGCGGATTGGTGCCTTCCAATTGAACGCTTAATCCATCGGCAGTGGCGTTTAGATTCAAGAACGATTCGTTAATGGCATCGGCCAGAGCGATTGCCAGAAGAGCATCATCGCCAGCGGTTGGTACTTCGACCCGAGTGTTTTCTGGGTTGAAGACACTGTCGTTGTCCAGCTCGAAGCTGACGGTACTGATCCCGTCAAAGACTTGAACTACGATGCCGTCTGCTGCATCGTTCGTAAGTGTTCCCTGACCAAAGTTCAGCACAAGTCCGGTTTCATATTCAAACCGAGTCGTTCTGTTCTGCAAATCCAACAAGTTGAAGATATCGCCATCAGTGTATTGACTGCCTTCGGTTGATTGAATAATCGCATCGCTGCCGTCTAGGACTCGGATGACATAGGTCGAATCGAGCTCCCAAACACCCGCGATCGGCGTCAAGCGGATCACATTCGTGCTTGGGTTGTAACCGAATCGGTAATCGATGCCTTCGGTCAGCGCGACGTTGTCTTGTAATAAGAGCACCGAGGCACTGGAAACACTGCGGTCATCGATGCCTGTTCCCGGCACAATATCGGCGGGGGCCAAGCCATCGATCAACTGTACTTCAAAGAAAGCTGGGGCTTGCCCAAAGACGCTGACCACGCCGGATTGAACGTCAAGGTTATCGGCCAACGGATTCAACAACACGATCCGTGGTCCGACCAAGTCGCCACGATCCGATGCACCGCGATCTTTAAAGACGCGTTCACCCAGGCCGCTTGGTGTTTCAACGTTTGGATCGTCAACACGAAGTTGTCCATTGACATCCAATCGTGGTGCAAGAATCGGTGATGGCGGCAGCCCCAGGGGATTTTTGACGGCTGTTAAGCTGGCACGGTCTTCCAACGAATCAATTGAACTGTCGATGATCTTGGCACCCGCTGCGGGAGCAAAGACCAGCTCTGATGGGCCGACAAATACGACTTCCGCATCCGACAATTCTTGAGCAAATCTACCAACGCTGACTCCATCAGGCACATTGTTGGTGTTTCGGTAGTAGCTGTTGCCGCCCAAGATGGTCAGGGTGTTTGTCGCATCAACCGAAATACCGGTCGTCGCGTTGGAGATAATGTTATTGAGCAAGGCGGGGGCCGCATTGCCAACCAAGTTAATGCCAATTCCGCCGGCGCTAAATGTATCTACCGATACTGAACTAATTGCACCCACCGCATCGATGTCCGCACCGAGTGATGAACTTGTTGAATCACCTTGACGCAAATCGGTCAGACGCACGAACGCGAATTGGTCCTGAGCCCCGAAGCCAAAGGCATCCAGGTCGACAGTGTTGGTTAGGCCACCAACGGTTCCAACATTTTCAAAGAACTGTCCATCTCGACTGATTTCCACCAAAACCGATTCAACCGAACCGGTTTCAAAGACGATCAAATCACCCTGCGAATTACCGCTGCCGGTTAACAGGTTGTTGGTGAATTGGATTGTGACTGATCCGCCCAATCCCAGTGACAATGTGCTATCGCCATCGACAGGTTCGCCACCACGTCCAGGCAAATCAGGAGCACCTAGGATCGCAGCCTGATTTTGGAAGATCGCACCAGGCTCTGCGCCGCCAAGATCTGGCTGGTAGGC
>CAYVAN010000139.1:1277-12103 GCA_964449225.1 uncultured Rhodopirellula sp. | reverse complement strand
GATGACATCCCGTTCCTGAATCAACGGCGTAAATTGCAGTTGAACTCCAAAGGGAACAAACGAAACCCCTTGAAGGTTATTTCCGCCTGCCCCACCGCTGCTAAGGATTGGAATGGGGAACTGACCTCCCGCTTGAAAATCGGCTGATTGACCGTTCATTGCAACCAAGGTGGGCTCGGCCAGCGTACGTGAAAGGTTCATTTGCCGCAAAGCTTCAATGGCGACATCGACTTGTCCCATATCTAGCGAACCAATGTTCCCTGTAGCTTGCCCGGCTCCACCGCCCGCCTGAATCAGCCCACCGGTGAAATTCTGGAACCCGCCACTGTCGATGTCGAAGTTCAAACCGATGCTGCGAGCAGCCGATCGGTTCACCTCGGCGACGGTAACCTTCAACATCACCTGTTGTTCGCCAACGACTTTCAATTGATTGATGATCCCAGCTTGTGCCAATGCGATCGGGTCGATGCTTCGGCGACGCTCCGCAGCCTGTTCTTCGGCTGAAAGCGGATCGTTGTCACCGACCAAGTCAAAGGCACTTGCCAAGGTGACGGAGTTAACGGCATTGGCAGGTCGAGTAATCCCCGCACGAACACCACGAGCCCCCGCTAGGATCGAAAGAATCTGCCCCATCTCGATTGGATCGGGTGTTTGACCACGGACAATCAAGCGATCGGCGATTTCAACGAGTTCGACAAAACTGTTGGGAAAGTTTTCGTTCAGATCGGCTTCAACATCTGCGATCGGTCGAGCTAAAACGGGGTCTGCGTAAACTCGAACGAGATAGCTGACCACGCTTTCGCCACTGGGTGCGTCTCGGTCTCTGAACCATAACATTAAAGTTGTTGTGCCGGGCTGAAGACCAGTCACCGCAAGATCTCGCCCCCGTTTCTGATCAATGATCTCTGTACGAATTGTATCTTCGTTTGGCACATAGATTCGCGTCGGAGCTTCTGCAAGCCGCAGAACCTTAGGTCGACCAAGTACCAATGACAGCGGTAGTTCAGGATTGATTTCCGATTCCACGAAACGACTGGCACGCTGCTTAGCGTCATCACTTGGTGGCGGCAGAATCAACTCGGGCGGCAAACCCGATTGAATGCGTGATGGGCCAACATCGGTGACCGAGCTTGGCGGTGGCAACAGTTCCGGGGTCGATGGAATGACCTGGCTTCCACCACGGCCGCCGTTAGTCGACGGCAACCGTGCCGGACTACGATTCTGACTACGATTCAGGCTACGACTCTGAGCGATCGCGGTGTTCGCAGCGAAAACAATCCAAGCTAGCGAAAGCACAACGTGTAAACGTCGGCGCGATGAGATCAGCAAAGATGCCGACTGAGGCTTCATGGAATCTTTCCGTGAACGGATTGGATGGAAGAACCCCCGCAAAATAAGGCTCCGCTTGGGAGACAGCTTTAGCAGGGACGGGTCCGACCACAGGACAACCGTTACTATCGGCACAATCGGACCTGGACTTGAATTCCCAGGCGATGGAACCTCGATGAAGCTGAACTCGTTCTTCGCCGTCACGAAGGTTTCGCCAATTCAGTAGCGGCCGTTGACCGAATCGAACGCTCTTAAGCGGGTGCCGACAAGAAGTCGAAAGAGGGGTCACGATTCTCGTTGAGCACTTCATTGCGAGCATTTTCGCTTAATAGCCCGAGCGAACCCCAAGCATCTTGAAGCCGCGGTGAGTCATTGCGACGTAGCCCCGGGGCTGATGGAAAAAAACGAAAGCCGACGATTCTTCCGCTTCGGTCAACAACCGCAACGTATCCCACCGGCGAAGCGGGAGCTGCGACTTCAGGCCCAGAGACGACAACGGGTTTGCCAATCGCAACACGCCGAGGGGATAGCGGATTCGGTGGATTCTCAGGATCTTCGACATACATGCCTTCGATAACGGCATCCCGCCAGACCTCGGTTCCATCGGACGCGTTGACTTGGATTGTGTAGGGCAGGATTGGATAGAAATCGGCCGATGCGGTTACAAACACGGCAACAACCGGTCGTTTGCTGGCAATCGCGGTCGCGCGCACGGTCACGCCATCGCGGCGGATTGAATTGTCAGCCGATGGGTCGGTTGCTGCGAACCAGGCCAGATGCCCAATCATTAACGGCAGACCGCCGCCGCTTGAACTAACACCAGAAACTTGATCCAGCCCGTTGGGGTTATGAGTCCTTCGCAACCTCGCTAGAAATGCGTTGCCGGATGTTTCCGCCGTGAAGTCATCGCGTTGATACGACGATCGTTCATCGTGTTCGGCGTTGCCGTCATAATTGCCTCGCACCAGGTCACCATGATCCAAATTGTCAGCGTCGTTTAATTGAGGATCGGGTCGATAGATAAACTGCGACCGATTGGCCAGCGTGCTGCTGACACCATTGCCGTCACCAAGGGTCACCGACTGAAATCCATCGCCCTGAACCAATGAACTGTCGATTCCTGCGCCGATGGTCGTCTCGTTCGATGTCACATCCATGTCGTCGTCATAAACGTTGCGAATCAAGTTGGCTGCGTTCTGACGGGCTTCTGTTTCGTCTTCATCGATCGTCCGCAGCCCTTCCAACGCTGCCGCGTTGACCCCGGTTTGCATTTGGCGTCGAGCTAGAAGAACGAAACCGTAATCCAGGGTCAGCGCCATGATTCCGATCAAGACAATCAATGCAAAGAAGATCATGATCAGCGATTGACCACGCCGCTTGTCCGCAATTCGTTTGCGATTTCTCAAGCTCATTGAAACACCTCGCGACGGTAAATCGCTTGCGTGGAAAGAACCCTGCGGAAAGGACGCACCCCAGCGGTACGCAGCAAGGCTGCTTGGCGGCCCAATCCGTAACGTCCACTATGAATCGTGGTATCCGCTGGACCGGATTCGTTAGGAATCACAAGTGAATAATTCGTGCCGGTGTCTCCATCGCTAATCGATGCATCGTTAGCATCAATGATAAGCTCTCCCTGTTCTCCGGTGCGATTGACCAACGTCGTCGACTGAACGGGAAAGTTAACGCGAAGGGCAACCATTCCGGGTGCAAAAGAAGTTGATGCACTGGTCGCACTTAAACTGTAGGGACGATCGCCATCACCGGTTTGAATCTCCTCGACCGGAGCGACCCACTGAATCAAAGACTCTGTTCCCGTGATCCGGTCGTAAGCCATGACGGGAATAAGGATGGTTCGGTTCCCATTCCCATTGGTGACCACCGCGCCCGGGTAACGTCGAACCTGTTCGCCATCAATGAAATCAAGGACCATTAGCGGAACGAGCAAGCGGTTTAATAGCGGCAGATCATTGACGTCAAATCCAGGATCAAGCACCAATCTCTCTTCGTCGTAAATTTCGTCTTTAAATCTTTCGTCATTCATCAAGAGGCTTGTGTCATTCGGATCGACATTCAAATCCCCCAGCCCCATCTGCGCGTCGGGCGTAAAAGGAAACCTAGCGATTTCCATCGCCCCGACATCCACTGCTTGCTGCATCACGTTGGTTTGAAAGAAAAACAAACCAAAACTAATGGTGGCTCCGATGATGATCACAAGCAACGGGATCAGGAACGCCATTTCCAGCAACGCTTGCCCCTGGCGCTGGCGGGGCTTTTGATTTGGCCTAGCACCCCATCGCCTGCAAAGACTGCTGCGGGTTTCTAACTGCGATCGTTGCACTGGACCAAAAGCTTGGTGCCGATCAAAAACGTGGTCTGTCCCGATGGTGTTTCCAATACGCTTTTGGTTCCTTTGGGTGCCAACACGATCCGCCACGGCGGAACCGCGCTGCGAATACCGATCACGACATTGTCTTGAGACAAAAAACAAACGTCGATCGTCAATCGCATCCACATCGTATGGATCGATCGGCAGGGTTGAATCAACAGACCGAAACACGGTGGTGTGTGGCGACGGAACATCAAACCGCGAAACCGATCCCAAGGGGTCACGGCAAGGTGCAGCGATTCGATCACAACCAAGTTCGTATTGGCATCGACTAATTTTGCATCGTGTTTCATAAGGTTGGTTCATTTTATTGTCCCGTGACACTTCTTAGTTGCTGACTTAGAACACCAAATGCCGCTGTGATCATCGGTCCAAGCAAAATCACAAAAATTCCGGGCAGGAAACCCACGACCATCGGTAGTACCAATTTCGTGGGCACCGCCATCGCAATCGCGGTTGCCCGTTCACGTCTTCGACTGCGCATTTCGGCGGCTTGGGTTCGCAACGTTGCGGCTAGCCCACCGCCGGTTTGCTCTGCTTGGATCATCGCCGTCATGAACGCGGAAAACATCGGCACCTCGACTCGTTTCATACACCGGCCAAGCGATTCCAATCGCGATCGTCCGGCAAGCGTGTCGCGCTGAAAGGCACGAAGGTCTTGCACCAACGGACGCCTTGGCGACTGAGCCCCCAAAATGCGGTCCAGCGCCGAATCAAATCCGATACCGGCCTGCGAGAGCGTATTGAGCAAATCCAACAGCAGTGGCAAGTCTTGCTGAATGCTATCCACTCGCCGTCGCCGTGCGCTTCGCACCAACAACGTCGGTATCAGGGTAATGATCACGACAAGCAACCATGGCAGGGCGTTCGCAAAGGGGACCATCACATTTCCAACACCGCCGGGAATGTCATACAAGGCATCGGAAGCTTGGTCGATCACACCATATCGAAATACCGCGATCACAAACAAAATCGCTAACAGCGCGCAAGCGATACTGGCAACGATAAAGACCGGTGCCGCGATGGGGCTGCGGTAACCGGCGCGGTACAACCAGCTTGCAATCAAGCCTCGCGTCGGTTCGTTAAAAACCAACGGCGTCTCATCCAGTTGATCGGTTTGATCCACGCTTTGGATCAACCTGCGATGCACCCGTTCTTTCTTTTGAACATGTAACAGCAACAACACGATTGCGATGAAGCCGACGATCAAGACGATTTGAATCATGATACGTTCCTAAGTGTACGTTCCTAGACCTTGGGTCGACTAATTTTAGAAACCATGGCGATCCCAACACCCTGCAAAACCAACACGACGGTCATCAACGCGATCCCGACGGAACTTAGCACAAAGCCCAAAAAGCGTGGCGGGTCGCTTTGCCACATCATGGCAGCCATGAACCAAGTGACCGCCAAGACCGTCATCGTGGTCAATCGCCCCTGCACGCTTAGGCCACGAACCTGTCTTGCGATCACCAGCCGATCACGGATCGTACCGCCGACGGCTGCCAAGGTTTCACTAAGACTACCACCGGCTTCCCAGTTGACCGACAATGTCGTGGAAAAAAGCCGGAAAGTTTCCATCGGAACTCGCTGCGAGAGCAAACGAAAGACATCCGACGGCGGATCGCCCAAACGCAGCCGCGCGACCATTTCATCAAGTTCCAATTTGATTGGCATCGGTGCATACTCGGCGGCCCGAGTCAACGCACTCTGCAATGATGAACCGGCACCGACGGACGACACGAGCGTATCGATCGTGTCAGCCAACTG
Source organism: uncultured Rhodopirellula sp. (assembly GCA_964449225.1). GTDB lineage: Bacteria > Planctomycetota > Planctomycetia > Pirellulales > Pirellulaceae > Rubripirellula. The sequence continues at coordinate 6,618 of CAYVAN010000139.1, read as the reverse complement.
CGATTCCATTCGTCCCTGTTTCCATTCCAAAATCCACGCGTCCAGCTCCATGCCAAGAAGCCCGACGACCAACACAATGCCACAGGAAATCGGCCATGGGAAATTAAGCAAGTACCAAACAAACGCACCCGTAATGACCGCAGCGACCCAGGGCAGCACGTAGTGACGCACCGCAAAAGGTTGCTCGGGAAGTTCGACCGCGTCCTCCTCCAGATCAGTCAGGCGAACGCGAACGCGTTCACGTGCCCAACTTTCCCGCCAGTAATACCCGATCCCGGCGGCAGCGGCCAACAATCCAAAAGGAACCAGGATGACGCTCATCGGTTCCCCCGACCAAAGAGTTCTTGCTTGGGCAATTCAACGCCACGATCAAGCAGATCTTCGGCAATTCGGGGGATGATTCCCGTGGCTTGGAAATCGCCGCGAATCCCGTTTGCATCACGGCCGCTTTGCTGAAAGACGTACAGGTCTTGAAGTTGCGGAGTCAAGTTTTCGATCCCCGTCACTTCGGCGATCCTTTCGATTCGGCGTACACCATCATCAAACCTGCGAACGTGAATGATAAAGTTCAATGCCGATACCGCTTGTTCACGAATCGCTTTGGATGGCAATTCCAAACCCGCCATCATGACCATCGTTTCCAACCGAGCAAATGCGTCTCGCGGACTGTTGGCGTGAATGGTCGTCAAACTACCATCGTGCCCGGTGTTCATCGCTTGCAGCATGTCGAGCGCCTCGCCCGAGCGAACTTCGCCCATGATGATTCGATCAGGACGCATTCGCAGTGCGTTGACGACCAAATCTCGCTGCGAAATCAGCCCCTTGCCTTCCAAGTTCAATGCCCGCGTTTCCATTCGTACGACATGCTGTTGAGGCAGCAATAGTTCGGCAGCGTCTTCGATCGTGATGATCCGTTCGCCATCTGGAATCGCTTCGGCAATCGCACCTAGCAGTGTCGATTTCCCACTACCGGTTCCGCCGGTCACGACGACGTTCATCCTTTCCTTGACCACCAAATCCATGAAGCGGAGCATCTGATCCGAAAACATCTCTAACCGCAACAAGTCCTGCCGCGCTAAGCGGCGACGTCCAAATCGCCGGATCGATAATGTCGGTCCGTCGATGGTTACTGGCGGTAACGTCGCGTTGACGCGGCTGCCATCGGGTAACCTTGCATCGACCAAAGGCGAAGACGTGTCGATTCGGCGGCCCACACGCGATGCAATGCGAGAAATGATTCTTATCAAGTGATCGTCGTCGCGAAAACGCACATCAGTCAATTCCAGTTGACCAAATCGTTCCACGTAAACACTGTCGTAGCGATTGACCAAAATATCGGTGACCGCAGGATCACCCATCAGCACCGCCAACGGTCCGGTGCCCAACGTCTCTTCAATCAAATCACCGGCAAGACGCTGACGCTCGGACTCATTGAGCGGCCAGTCTTCGTTTTCCAAAACATCGTTGACGAAATCGCTGACGAATTTCTCCAGCAACTCATCCGCTTGTCCAAGCACACTTTGATCGTTCATCTCATCGATCAAACGTTCGTGCAATGTTCCTTTGACACTTTGATACTCCATCGCTCGACTGGTTGGCCGCTGCGTGGGCGACGTCAAATCGCTTTTTCCACCAACTCGGGTCGTGTCTTCGGATGCCGGACGTTCTCGCAATCGATCGCGTGGAACTTCCAACAGTTTCCGCGAAAACTTTCGACGCGCATCCTTGGGGGGTGATGGATCCTCGTTCATGACGCGGGTCTCGCGATCAGATCGTCCACCAATCCCTCGACGGCTCGTTTGGATTTCGAGAATCGGTTTAGCGAAAGCACGAACGGCGAACCCACATTCGCCGCCTGAACGACTTTTTTGTCATAAGGAATCACATGATTCACACCGCGGCCAAGAAACTGTTCCACTTCGCCAAGGCTAGGGCTACTGCCAGATTTAGAAAATCGATTGAGAACAATTTGTTGCTTCGAAACCGGATATTCCACGTCCGACAGCAATTCAAAAAAACCGCGAACCGTTTGCAGCGTCGGGACAACATTTTCAGCAACAATGTAAGCCATGTCCGATAAGTCCAGGATCGCCATGTTGACGCGATCGAACAAAGGAAACGTATCGACAATGACAAAGTCATAATGGCGACGAGCCAACAATAGGACTCGCGAAACGATCGCATCATCCAAATCGGATGCTTCAACCGCACTGGGCGGTGCGGCCAATAGATGCAATCCTGATGAATGGGTGGTTGCCAATTCTCGTAACAAGCGACCGTCCAATCGTTCGCGTTGCTGCCAAGCATCCACCAGTGTGGCCTTTGGTTGAAGATTCAACTGGGCTGCGCAAACTCCCATTTGCAAAGAACCATCAACCAGCAAGACACGGTCAGGGAAACGACGCGCAAGTTCGACCGCAGTGTTGACTGCGGTGGTGCTCTTGCCCACGCCCCCTTTATTACTGATGAAGCTAATGATTCGGCCCGGTGCATCCACACCGACGCGGCGAGGCGTCATGCGGCGCGAAAGCATCTGCTCAAGATCACGGCTGGAAACCGGTCGACGAATAAAGTCCTCGACACCCACGCCGATTGCCTGCATCATCAAGGTGCTTTCAGAGACACCGGTTGCTAAGCGTTCGGTTGGCACCAGACCGACGATGCTTGAACCAGGCGAATTGGCCGTGACCTCTTCGACCAACACGCGAATCTGATCCAGGTTTTGCCCCAGATCAATCAAGACAACATTCGGTTGATAATCACGCGCCGCATCGGAACACGATCGCAGCTGGTTGCGATAGTGGGTGATCGGGTGAATCCCCGATATCGAATCGAACGCCTTTTGAAGTTCATCGTCCAATTGTTCGCTGGCGGGTTCGTCAGCGCGGTAGATCAGTATTTGCGGATTGCTAATGGTGACAGCTCCTATTGACTCTTACGGAAAGCTGACACACGGCGATTACCGCCAATGATCATCTCGGTGATGGCGATATTTGCAAGCGGATTGACGTCCGACGTTAACTCGGTCGCTGGTGATGAAATCTGATTTTCAACGATGTCTCCATTGCCAGGTTTCGCGATGCTGAACAACGACGACTTTAACGCAAGTGACTTGGTTAACCCGGCGACCTCGCTGGGCCTGATCGCCAGCGTCACTCGGTCGCCTTGTCGATCAACCACCAATGCGTTGACTGCCACCAAAGTGTTGATCGCTTTTTCGCCCACCGAAGCCAAAACACTGCCGCCGACGCTAACTCGCGAACCCAGCGCCTTTTGTAAATCAAATGAATCTGACGCAATGAGATCGAACCGATTGCCTCGCGATAATTCTGCCAACCCGGCGACGGTTTCAGCGTTAATGGTCATCGCCATTCGCCCCTGCGGAATACCGCCCGAAATGCCCGACGGTGCGCCCTTGGGAAGCAAATCGTCTTCGGTAAAAATGTAACCGGCATCAATGTCACGACGAACGACGCGGCCCAGCAAGTCACCGACACTGCCAATCCAATCATCCGATACGGCGTTGGGTTTAAAATAGTATTGCCGCAATTCACCGGTCAGCGGTTCCGCAAGATCCTGAGCCGTGATCGGACGAAACGCTTTGATCGTGACCGCCGCAGCAGGAAACGCGATCAAGCCGGCAAGCTGATCCACCGTGGGCGTTTTTTCGACCGTTTGACCGGATCGAGCGACGGCGTGAATTTTCAATTGGTCACCGAGTGCCTGCGTCAGCGGAACCACCTCTTCGGCATCGATCGCGATCGCAACCTGTTCGCCTTGGGTACGCGTGGTCGGCCGTCCCCTGGAATCGACTGCATCGAATTCAAGAGCCCCCTGCGTGGTCATTGAACGGCCATTGGTCAATGCGATCATCGTGCCGCTTTGAACCAACAATCGAACACCATTCAGTGGGATGGGTTTGTTGCCACGAGCCTTGATCCCACCGACCAACAACCCATATTCGGCCTCGGCATTGGCCGACTCCTCAGGCAAACTAGCCATCAAATCGAAACGATCACCAATCTTTAGCAGGCGCAGCCCAGGGATTTGTTCGGCGTCAAGAAAGAAACCCTGCTTGCCGTCGGGCACACCACCGGACAAACCAACGCGACTACCTTTTGGCAAAAAGTCTTTTTCCGAAAAGACAAACTCGGCACGCTTATCGCGTGCCATCACGCGACCGATCACTTGATCGACACGGGTGACCCATTCCGGGTGCGCATCGACGAGATCCTTAGGCAGCCAAAAATAACTATCATCAGCCATCGTTCGGTCATAGACATCCTCGCGATTGACCTTGTCGAAAGCTCTTAAGGCGACCAAGGATTTTGGGACCGGAACCATTCCTTCGCGGTTCTCTTTAACCACCGTTTCCTGTGGCGTGAACAAACCTAAGTAGCTGACCGCACCCAGCGCGGCCGCACCCAGACCGACCAACACAACGATGGCGATCGCAAGATTGACAAATGGGCTAGTACGCTGGGATCGTCGTCGAGAAGGCATAGGGTCAATCTGTTTCTGGCGAACCCGCTGGGTTTCTTAGACAGGGGGTTTCTTAGTTACGGTGGTTTCTTAGATACGGGGGTTCTAAGATGCGGGGTTTCTATGAATTGTAAAAATCAGTTGTGATTGTGTCAGAGGAATGACTGATGCCGCTAGTCAGCGCGATCATCAAGTCAAAGGCCAAGCCATCAGTGAATGCAGAAACGGATCTGATGGCAGATTTCATCTAATTATCGAAGGCTAAACGTCCAGCCTTCGATTACTTCACTCAACTGCACAAATGCGTGGGACTCACGCTAATCAGGATCTTTCACAAGATCCACTACGAAAGCAATCGATCGCAAACGTAGTGGGTGTTTTCAGCAAACCAAAAAGAGACGGGGCCGCGTGAATTACTTCACACGACCCCATGCTCCATCATGTAACGTCCGTCAAATGCAACGGACAAGTCTTAGCAAGTAAGCACGGAACGAAAAAGCTCGCCCATTGCTCTCGCTGGCAAATGACTCACTCGCCGCCGTCATCTACAAACGTTTCACCGGCAACGGTGCCACCAGCTACCGAAATGTTGTTTTGAAGCTCACCGGTGGGAACTGGCCCCACAACACCGGCCCAAGAAACAACACCGGTGCCGGTGTTCACGCCTGCAACCACATCGGATTCGGCAAACTGTGCGCCTGCGATCGCCGCGTTGTCCTCGGCGTGAGCACCTGGAAGTACCCCGGCACCGATCGCGTACTGATCAGCGACCTTGTGGCCGAAGACCGACACGGAGACCAACGAGATCATCGCAACGGCTGCCACGATGATGATGTACTCGACCAAGCCTTGGCCACGA
>CAYVAN010000139.1:0-1247 GCA_964449225.1 uncultured Rhodopirellula sp. | reverse complement strand
TTTGAACCGAACGAAATTTCTTTGTCATCAAACTTTTTCCTAATAGGAGGAGGTTTCAAATTTATCTAAACATTAAAAGGTGTCGCCTGACCAGATTTCGTGTGCGGCAGCGACGAATCAAACCACACTCGATTTCTCAGCACGTTGCATCCGGGCGAAAACCGGCTCATCGACATCGAGCCGCTTGCACCAGAACCCAACGAACAGAGTTGTTTCGTTTTCAATACGCGAAAATGCTTTTCTAAAACCACCTGTCGCGAATTCATTACCTAACACGCGCATCATGCACGCGGCCGTCTTCGTGGATGCCGAGATCGAGGATGTCAAAATCGAAACGGGCACCACGTCATCAAGCAAGCCAATGAAAATACATTCGAAGGAGCCCCACCGCGCAGACACAGCCAATTAGGTTTGGTCGGACCGTTGACCAACTGCATCAAACGCGTTGGGACGTATCACGCCATCAGTCCATCTGCTAGGCACGCAACCCATTGGATAAACCGCAATGGCCTCCAGAGGTCGTGGAACGATTCTCACAATGGGATTCTCACTTTTTGACCCAGGAAAAACCGAATGGCTCAACCTTGATCAGTCGCGAAAACGATCATTGGCAAAAACTAGACAGCCATCGGCGGACCGCGTGGATGCGCGATCGAAAGAGAAGCCGAAGGAAAGAGAGGTTCAAACGGCAGCACACGCGACAGCAAGACACTGCCGGTCACCAACGGAGTTGATAGTTCCCAAGCAACGCCACAAGGAGCGGCCAACGTTTGGCAGACCACACAATTCTCTGAATCGTGATCGTCATGCGAGCCGCAGCCTGCATCGGTAAGCGTTGCAACCGATTGGATCGGTGAACCCGGCAATGCCTGATCATGATGATGACCACAGCAGTGCGAACAATCCGCATCGTCGCTTTGAAGCGATTCACCAATGCCCTCACCGATGTCCGCAATTCGCGAATGTTCATGCCCGCCGCAACTGGCAACGTGCATCCACACCGGAGCATGTCCGAAGACAATGACGCAGCAAAGAATGCTCGATAGGAAATGCCGAACTAGCGAAGTCATCGTGTGGGGCAGAGTGATCGGGGACTTAAAGTTTGTTTTTCAAAATGGTCCGACCAGAGATCATTGTTGTTCGTACGATGACCCCAAGCGTTTGGTTCGTCAAGGCAATTTGCGAGTATTTTAGACACTTCTCGGCGAACAGCACCTCGATGTTGCAGTCAGTTTAGCGGATTCGCC
>CAYVAN010000138.1:4405-12163 GCA_964449225.1 uncultured Rhodopirellula sp. | reverse complement strand
CATTTTCAGCGAAGCCCATTCAAAGGTTCCGATCACCACCATGAACATCACGCCCACCAATGCAGCCATCGGGATTTGCGTGATCAGCGGCGAAAGGAACATCACAAACATCAACAGGCAAACCGCTGCGGTGATGCCGGACAAACGACCACGGCCACCACTGTTGACGTTAATCAACGATTGACCAATCATCGCGCAGCCACCCATGCCCCCGAATAGGCCGCAGATCAAGTTCGCCGCCCCTTGCCCAATGCATTCTCGATTACCTTGACCGCGCGTTTCAGTAATCTCGTCAATCAATGACAACGTCATCAACGATTCAATCAAACCGACTCCGCAAAGTACGACGGCGAAGGGCAAGATGATCCAAAGAGTTTGCAAGTTCATCGGAACCATTTCGTAATCGTCTAGAAAGTACAGCTTCGGGAAACCGCCGCTGATGCCGACGTCCGCTGTCTTTTGACCCGATGTTTCGCCCAACGTTTCGTCCAATGCCGTCATTGCTGCGACTTCATCGGCTTGGCTTTCGATCCCGGTAGCTGTCCCAGCATCACTCCCAGCATCACTGCGCACCAAATTGACCTCAGGCTTGACGCCTGAATCTTGGACCAGACCTGCGCCAACATTGGCAGCAGCTTTTGCGTCCGCGATTTCCTTCGCTTGCTGGTTCGTCCGCAACATATCCCCGACTGTCGCAACCATTTGATTCTCGTTGTCCTGGCCCATCTGATTGATGCCAAGGGACAAGAAGGTGACGACAAGAATTGCTGCAAGCGACGATGGAACTGCGGAAGTCAATTTAGGCAGCAACCAAATGATCCCCATCGTCAAGCCAACTAAGCCAAGCATCAGAGCCAAAGGCATGCCTTTCAGGTAAACCAGTTCGCCAGCTTCGGACAGTGTTTTGAAACTGCCTAACTGTGCCAAACCAATCACGATCGCAAGACCATTGACGAAACCCAGCATCACCGGGTGAGGAACCATGCGAATGAGCTTACCCAATCGCCCGAGCCCAATTGCAATTTGCAACAAACCGCACAGGATGACCGTTGGAAAAAGGTATTCGATGCCATGCGTGGCAACCAACGCCACCACGACGACAGCCATCGCACCGGTCGCACCGGAGATCATCCCAGGACGTCCACCGAAGACGGCGGTGATCAAACCAAGAAAGAAAGCTGAATACAGTCCGATCAGCGGCGACACCCCAGCGACAAACGCAAAAGCGATCGCCTCGGGAACCAATGCCAGGGCCACAGTAAGGCCGGAAAGAATGTCGTTCTTGTAAGAGCTAGATTGTCGTCGAAAAAAATTAAGCATCGTTTGGTTTGGTCGATCCAATGAGTTACCAGTCATGCGACCGGAATGATCCCGAAGATCGGGAACTATAATTCGCGCGGCACCAGGGTCAACGGTGGTTCCCGTTGCATCAGGGCAAATCAGCTTTTCAAACGGGACAAGGTCGCTCGGCTCGCCGAGCCGACCGCCGTATCGGCTCACAGAGCCAAACGGCATGGGAGAACGCGTTAAAGTGATTTACCCGGCCCGTTGCATAAAAGATGCATCACGATCGACCCAACCGCTAAAGATACTTAGGCGAAAACCCGCTTGCGTGGCTCAGTCCCCCGTTAGCGAGCCAGTGCATTGCACTGACAACCGTAACGCAAGCTACTTCTGCTTCCTTCGCTGGGTAATTAAAGCGTGCATCAAATCGCTGCGACGAACCACGCCAAGCAATTCCATCGGTTCGGCGCGAGTCACCACCGGGATGCAGTCGTCCGTTTCCGCCTGAAACATCTCAAAGGCACGCGAAGCCGGATCATCGGGATGAAGCACCGTGTCGGATTCGCTAATCAAGTCCTCCGCCCGCACGAGCGTCGACGCACTGTGATCGAACATCACATCGCTGAGCAGTGGATAACGAATCACCCCAACAACGCTCATTCGATCGTTGACGACGGGGTAAGTGTTGTCATGACTGTGTTCGATATGGTCGATGACGTCATCAAATTTTGCGGATTGATGAATCCCCTTTGTCTTGCGAATCAGGTCGCTAATCATGACTCGACCGCCAAGCGAGCTGGCGATGTCCGGGGATCCGATCGCGTCACGTGATTGAACTGCGGACCGAAAACGGTCGCCCAAAGCACGGACCTGTTCCAGCGGAGTTCGGTTGGTGTGGTGAATCGCTTGAGCCAACGGGACTTCGCCGGTTTCAATCAGCGACTTTCGAATAAAGAGCGGCCCAATGATCTCGAACAGGACCACCGACCCCAAAATGATTGCCTGAATTGGCTGACCCAATTCTGGATCACGCTCAACCGCGATCGTTGAAAGTGCGATCGCCGCGCCCGCCTGGGCAAACAAACAGCCACCTAGCCAATTGCGAACTTCCGAGGACTGTCCCGTCCATTTCGCGGCAAAGTAAACTCCGCCGTACTTGCCAATCATACGAAACACGATGTAAACGCTGCCCAAAACACCCGCGGCCAAAAACGCCGATGCGTCTAATTCGGTACCGTGAACCGCAAAGAACAACACGGCCAACAAACCCGAAATGTGATTGAGTTCATCGACAATTTTGGATTTGTAATCGGACGTGTTTGCCACCGTCACGCCCATCACCAAAAACGTCAACATGTACGGAACGTTTAGCGATTCATCCACGCCAAGCAAAAACGTAACCGTCGCGACCAACAAAACCAGCCATCGTTTTGTATTTAGAAACCCGCAACCGTAACTGATCGTCAGCCCACCGATCACACCTAGCACAACAGACCCAAAGACATCGCGCAAGACAGAACCAGCCTCAAATGCAAACGACGTCTCCACATCGCCACGGAACATCTGCACGACCAGGAAGCCGAACTCAAACATCAAAATGCACGCGAGGTTATTTAACGCAACCAAAAACCCAGTGCTTTCGGTCACCGGACCTTCGCTGCGGAATTCCTTTAACACCAATATCGTTGTTGCCGGTGCCGTCGCAACGGCAAGACATCCCAGCAAAATTGCCATGCTTGGTGAAGCACCAAAAGCGAGCAAGCCCAGCGCGACCAATGCAAACGTGACCAAGATTTCAGCCGCAGAGATCGCCAAGCAGTGTTTGGCGATGCGGCGAACCTTGCTGAAGGTGAAGTCACACCCCAAATTAAATAGCACCAGCGCCATCGCCAGCTTTAGCAGCGGTTCCAGGTTGGGAACGTGATCGTGCGGAACCCAATCCAGCAACGTTGGGCCGACCAGTAAACCGACCAATAAGTAAGCTGTAACCTTGGGTAGATGAAACAGGTCAGCAAACACGCCAGCCGCCAAGCAAATGCCTAGCAGCAGACCTAAGGTACCGACGATATTGAGGTGGAAATCGACCATGTCCGCGATAGTTTAGCGAGTTCGAATCAGACGTGGCCTTATTGCGCTTCTTCAGCCGAACTTTCAGCCTCGGCGGGTTCCTCTGAACTTTCAACCTCGGCAGGCGGCCCGATCATCTCCGCTAACAGGCTGCTTAATCTTTCACCGCTTGCATTTAACGAAACGACACGTCCTTCACGATCGACCAAGATCGCTTTTGGAATCCCTAAAACGCCGTAGTACTTGGCAATAGGATGATCCCACCCAACACCGGTTTTAGGTTCACCGACAATGTTCACCCAGTTGGCATCCACGCTGGAGATGTACTCGCGCATCGCCTCCAAAGTCTTGTCCATATTGATGCCGACAACATCGAAATCGCCTTCGTAGGCATCCAAATTTCTTTTAACATTCGGGATTTCGGCTCGGCAAGGACCACACCAAGAAGCCCAAAAGTCAACCAGCACGACCTTTCCGCGATAGGATTCCCAATCGAACGGTTCGCCAGTATCGGTGGGGCCACTCAATTCCATTGGATTGCCCAGAAGCTTCAACTGCCTGATGGCAGCCCTGGCCATTCTGGCATACGGTAAAAACCGTTTGTCGTCACTACCTTCCAATCGGGTCGCAAGATCCTCGTGAACTTCCGATGCCAAATCCGGGGAAACTTCTTCTAAACCGACGGCAAGCATTCGGCCAAGGGAATAACCTTCGACTGAAACACCCAATTGATCAAGCACTTCGTTAACCCTAGCGATGACCCCCATTTGTTCATCCTTGGACATCGATTCCAAAGCCTTAATATCAGCTTTCAATAATTCTTGAGTTCCAATGAATTTGATTTCTGGATTTTCATCCGAGGCCAGCTCATTCACCAACTTGTCGAATTCATTTTGTGCTTCTGGTTCGAGTTGAGAGAGAAAACTGAGCGCGTCTAACTGTTGTCCAATGGCACGTATTTCTTGTTTTGAGGTGACGTCTTTTGTTCCTCGGATCTTGATCGAAGCATCCACGATCGCACGAACTGCTTTTGTAAGCTCGCTAGGATTTCGTCGCCTGCTTTCCCTGATGATCTTTTCAATGAAGGCGAACATCTCATCAACGCTTCCATCGGGAACCGCAAACTCATCAGTCTCCTTGGCTTCCTTTACTATTACTTCCTTTGCTTTGGTTTTCGTCGTTACCTCGACTTCGTTTTCAGAACGCTTAGAGCTAGCCTCGGCTTTCTTGCCCGAGCCCTCGCTGGGATTTCCAGAAACCTCAACGACGTGTGCATCCGGCTCATCAACAGATGAATCAGCAAAAAAACCAGCCCCAAGGTAGCTGGCGAACACTAATGCAGCTACCAAACACAAATAGATAATGGCTCGCACGAATCAATCTCCGCAAAGCGAATAGTTTTAGTTGGGGAACGCCAAGACGCAGCAGTCTTGGCAAGAGATCCACTCAAAGTTTAGCAGGAAGGAGAACACAGGCCCTCCCCAATCTAAAATTCAGCGATGACCGCGATGACCGGGCAAATCACCACGGTCGACGCCGCATTTCAAAACCCCAAAGAGTCAAGACAAATCGACATCAAGAACATCATTCGGAATCGCCATCTTTGGCGTCTTGGGTTCCATCTTCGTCGTCTTTGGAATCCCCTTTCGCCTTCTGCATCGCGTTTTTCTTTTTCTCTGCTTTGAACAACTTAAAGCGATTGGTCTCGATCTTGGGCGGCCATTGGTTGTTTGACTTTTGCGTGTCCGCTGTTTCCCGTTGCGGGTCCAGTTGAATTCGCACGATTTCTTTATCAGTGATGAACAGCTTTTTCACTTCTTTCGAGTTGTACCGCCAAATTTCTGCAGGGATTCGCAACGATTCAAATGTGTTGTCGTTGTAGTGAACACGAACAATAATTGGCATCACCAAACCGCCAAGGTTTTTGAACGTTGCAACATAGAAATTAGTGCTACGTCGCAGCAGCGCGCGTTGCTTGGGTTCTAGTCCATCCAGGAACTTTTGGTAAGACTTACGCGCATCTTCATCAACAGCATGCTCGTCGTAATCATTGCTGTTATAGAAATCGCTTAATTGCAAATGCGAAGAGATACGAACGGGCAAATTCTTATTTCGTGTTTTGGTCAAGGTCGGTTCAAGATCGTCACGCTTTTTCCGCTCGCGTTCCGCATTCTTATCAGGATCGCCATCATCAATTTGGAAGAGCTGAAGATCCGTAATCGCGATGTCAACATGATCCGTTCCATAAAACCATCCACGCCAAAACCAATCCAAATCAACACCTGATGCATCTTCCATCGTGCGGAAAAAATCGCTTGGCGTCGGTCGTTTAAATTTCCATCGACGTGCGTATTCGCGAAACGCAAAGTCAAACAGTTCGCGGCCCAGGATCGTTTCTCGCAAAATGTTCAGCGCTGTTGCTGGCTTGGAGTAAGCGTTGTTGCCGAACTGCAAAATTTCTTCGCTGCCGGTCATGATTGGACGCTGATTCCCGCCTCGCATGTAGGGAACAATTTTTTCTGGATCACCACGACGTGACGGGTATTCTTTTTCCCATTCTTGCTCGGCCAAGTATTGCAAAAACGTGTTGAGACCCTCGTCCATCCATGTCCATTGGCGTTCGTCGCTATTAACGATCATGGGATAAAAGTTGTGGCCAACTTCGTGAATCACGACGCTGATCAAACCGTATTTCGTGTCCTTGCTGTACGTCCCGTCTTCTTCGGGACGCGGGCCGTTAAAGCAGATCATCGGGTATTCCATCCCGTAAACCGGCCCGTTGACGCTGATTGCTAATGGGTAGGGATAGATGAACGAGTACTTTTCGTAGACCTCCAACGTGTGGGCAACGGCTTCTGTCGAATACCTGCTCCACAACGGTTCGGCAATGTTCGGATAAAACGACATCGCCATGACCGTTTTTGACTCCGAGGTTCCTTCGCCAACCTTTACCCCCATCGCGTCCCAAATGAATTTACGACTCGCCGCAAACGCAAAGTCACGAACATTTTCTGCCCGGAAGGTCCACGTCTTTGTCGCTTGACTGCGCAAAGGTTCGTTGGCTTTCGCTTCTTCGGGTGTGATGACCATGATTGGTGACTTGGCAGTCTCGGCTTCCTTGAGCCGTTCTTGCCAAACGGGCTTGAGAACTTCATCCGGGTTTTGCAGTTCCCCACACGCCGTGACGACCATGTTTTCGGGAGCTGTAATGTTGACGGTGTAATCACCAAGTTCGAGGGTAAATTCACCGCGTCCCAAGAACTGCTTGTGTTGCCACCCGGCGTAATCGGTGTAGGCGACGACGCGCGGAAACCACTGGGAGATTTCGTAAATACAATTGTCGTCTGCTTTTTTATCGTCGCTTGGAAAATGTTCGTAACCGCCACGGGCTCGAATGACCTTTGCGTCAACGATATTGTACGAGTAATCGATTCGCAGGCTGAAGGATTCACCGGGCGGCAGAGGTTCGTCCAGATCAAGTCGCATCATTGTTTTCACAATCGTATGCTTGAGCGGTTGTTCGCCTGAGGAATCCACCGAAGCTTCGCCGACTTTTACGACCTTTTCGATTTTGTATCCGCCGTCAAAGACAAGCCGTGTCAGCGTTGATTCCAGGTCACCAAACGAAGTCTTCGGTTGAAACGTAGGCGCGGCTGCGGCCAACATCCCATCGGCATCTTTCGCGAATCGATTCTGGTCTAGCTGTACCCACAGATACCGCAACGTGTGCGGCGAAAGGTTGTGATAATGAATCGTCGCTTGGCCGATGATCCGTCGGTTCTGATCGTCCAGCGTGACGTCGATTTCGTAGTCTGCGCGTTGCTGCCAATAGTCAGGTCCGGGCGATCCCGACGCCGTTCGGGTTGCGCCAGGCGTCGGTAACCAATCATCAATCTGAAAGAAACGATCAGATTGATCTCGGAGCTTTCCATTGGGAAGCGGCTGTGCAGAAGTCGGCAGAAGACCTGTAACCACAACCATGGCAAGGCAAATTAGCAATCGGAGCATAGGAATCTTGGAGTTAATGTCAGGCAACAACTTTGGTAGATTGTCAGGATAATCAGTTGACTGAAATTTAAACAGAAAAGGCTTGTCTTTTGAACGTAAGGCGATCCGTTCCAAGCCGCGTAACTGATTTACCCGGCAACGCTGCCACAACCCAATGAAAACCTCATGATTTCACCGACAAAGTGGACGACCGGCTATTGCACCAACGTTCACCCTGGGACCGACATGGTATCGATTCGCGAGAATCTTGACCGGTACGCCGGCGCTGCTCGGATGGGTGCGGGACTGGACAACCTTGGCGTAGGACTTTGGCTGCCCGAGTCGGCAACCAAAGAATTGCACAGCGATGTCGAACCTTTCAAAAAGTTTCTGGCTCAGAGAAACCTAACGCCCTACACC
>CAYVAN010000138.1:0-4395 GCA_964449225.1 uncultured Rhodopirellula sp. | reverse complement strand
CAAACTGTCTATCGCCCCGGTTGGTGGGAACCGTCTCGCCAGCAGTACACGCAGAGTTTGGCGGAAATCTTGGCGAATCTGTTGTCGGACGATCAATCGATTGGCACCATCAGCACGCTGCCGATTGGTTGGCCAACCGACTGTGATCCGGTGAAGGCAAAATTGGAATCAGGCGAGGCGCTGCGTGTGTTGGCAAAGTTCTTGTCGAAACTTGAATCAAAAACGGGCAAACGAATCGTGGTCGCGATCGAACCCGAACCTGGCTGTGTGCTGGATTCGACCAACGATGTTGTTGAGTTCTTTGCAAACGAGTTACCCGAGTCGATGCATCGTCGGCATATCGCAGTTTGTCATGACGTGTGCCACTCGGCTGTGATGATGGAATCACAGTCGGACGTGATTGACCGTTTTGCTACCGAGGGCATTGGGATCGGCAAGGTGCAAATTAGCAGTGCGGTCGTCGCGGATTGGCAGGCGATGGCCGAAGGCAGGCGGCGAGAGGCGCTGACGCAATTGGAACAATTTGCCGAAGACCGCTACCTGCATCAAACCGGCCGAATCAATTCAGCGGGCGAATTTATGCTTAGTGAAGATTTGCCAAACCTTCTTTCAAAAATCGCCAGCGATGGCGATCCGGTTTGGGGCGACCATCGCTGGGTGGTTCATTTCCACATGCCAATTTTCATCGAGCGGTTTGGGCATCTATGCACCAGTCAATCCGACATCTTGCAGTGCCTGACGGCGCTTGCAGCACCAGGTTGCCAGGTGGATTTCACCGGTCACTTAGAAATTGAAACTTACGCATGGTCAGTGCTACCCCCAACCATGCGCAAGCGAGGTTTGGCCGACGACATTGCCAGCGAAATCCGTTGGCTAAGACGCGCCATTGTTGAATCAATGTAGCCGAAGCCGCGAAGATTTCCGGTCGTTTTCCACCTACGTTTCGTCGTCTGCCAACTTCGCTAGAACCGTTAAATCCTCCAAGGTCGAAGTGTCACCGACGACTTCGCGTCCCGAGGCAACGTCTCTTAGCAAACGACGCATAATCTTTCCGCTGCGTGTTTTCGGAAGCGATTCGGCGAAGCGAATATCGTCCGGCTGCGCCAAGGCACCAATCTGTTTTCGGACGTACTGTTTCAGTTCCTGACGAAGCTCTTCGCTTGGTTCAGCCCCCTTGATCGTCACGAAGGCCGAGATTGCTTGCCCCTTCAAATCGTGCGGGCGTCCAACCACTGCGGCCTCGCAAACGACGTCGTGGCTGACCAACGTGCTTTCGACTTCAATCGTGCTAAGCCGGTGTCCCGATACATTGATTACATCATCAATGCGTCCCATGATCCAATAATAACCATCGCCATCACGTCGCGCGTTGTCACCGGTCAAATACATGCCAGGAACCGTCGTCCAGTACTGTTCCACGAAACGCTGTTGGTCACCCCAAATCCCACGTAACATTCCCGGCCAAGGTTCGGAAATACAAAGCATGCCACCGTGTTGGTCGTCGACATCGCCACCCAGTTCATCGACGATTTTCGGGACAACCCCAGGAAGTGGAAAGGTGCACGAACCGGGCTTGGTCGAGGTAATCCCCGGCAAAGGACTCATCATGATGCCGCCGGTTTCCGTTTGCCACCAAGTGTCAACGATCGGACATTTTGATCCACCGATTTTTTCATGGTACCAAATCCATGTTTCTGGATTGATGCCCTCACCGACACTGCCCAGCAATCGAAGACTCGACAGATCATGTTTTTCAACATGCTTGTCACCCCATTTAATGAATGCGCGAACCGCAGTGGGTGCGGTGTAAAGCACCGTGACACGATACTTTTCCACCAATTCCCAAAATCGATCTTCGGCAGGGAAATTTGGTGCCCCTTCATACATCAAACAGGTCGCGCCGGCGCTAAGCGGACCGTAGACAATGTAGCTGTGACCGGTGATCCAGCCGCAATCTGCGGTACACCAGTAAACGTCGTCTTCACGGTGATCAAAGACCCATTGAAACGTTCGCTTAGCCCACAAATTGTATCCCGCGGTTGTATGCAGAATGCCTTTGGGCTTACCGGTGCTGCCGGATGTGTAAAGAATAAAAAGCGGTGCTTCGCTATCCATCGGGGCGGCCTGGATTTCCCCCGGTTGTTTATCCACGACATCGTGCCACCAATGATCGCGACCTTCCGTCATTGGTGTGTCTGAACTACCGATGCGTCTTAATACCAAACAATTTTTTACGGTCGGCGACTTCGCCAAAGCTTCATCGACGGTTGCCTTCAATGGTAGAACCTTCCCGCGACGATGCAGACCGTCCGAAGTGATCACCAATTTTGCTTGTGCATCGTTGTTTCGATCGGCGATCGATTCAGCACTAAAGCCTGCAAAAATCACGGAATGAATTGCACCAATGCGGGCGCAGGCCAACATCGCAATCGATAGTTCGGGCGTCATCGGCATGTAGATACTGACGACGTCGCCCGAGCCAACACCAAGTGCCAATAGTCCCTCGGCACACTTGGCAACTTCCTTGCGAAGTTCAGCATAGGTCAGCGATCGCGTATCGCCGGGTTCGCCTTCCCAAATGATCGCGGTTCGGTTGCCGCGCCCTTCTTCGACATGTTTGTCCAGGCAATTGTAACTAGCGTTGGTCTCGCCACCGGAAAACCATTTCACATCCGGCGCATTAAATTCACAGACCGAATCAAATGGTTTAAACCAATGCAAATGTTCCTCGGCTTCTGCCTTCCAAAACTCATCGCGGTTCTCGGTCGCTCTCTGGCAGAGATCGGCATACTGTTCTTGCGACGCAATCACAGCACGCTCGGTAAACTCGGCTGATGGAGGAAACTTACGACGCTCATGCAGGACGTGATCGATCTGGCCAGAATCTTCGGACATGGGGGCTTTGGCTTGTTGGAGGAAAAACGAATGTTAAAAATTTCTTGATTTCAGTCTAACGAAAGATGCCATGACATTGGTGATCCGTAGGCCGGGAGCATAGCGAACGTAGCCAAGAGTTTCGGCTCTTGCCGTGTTCATGCCCGACGCAGAGACGCTTGGTGAGTTTCGCTACAACATCTATGAAGTGCGAGTTCTTTGGGGTCGCCTTGGCTTGCCGCCTGCGATGAACTTTTGCATCGCGGCGGGCAGCGGGGAGTGGAACGTTAGTTCTTCGCCGCTGACCGGATGGATGAAGCCCAAAGTTTTCGCGTGCAACGCGATTCGTTTGCGGACCCATCGCGGATGGCTTGCTTTTTCAGTTTGGTAACGCGGATCGCCCAACACCGGATGTCCGCCGCTGGCGAAGTGAACTCGAATTTGATTTCGTTTGCCCGTTTCCAAAACCGCTTCGACCAACGTTGTGTCATCAAAGCGTTTTTCGACCTTAAAATGCGTGATCGCTTCCTCGGTGTCTTTGGATGGCGGTGCCTCGAATCGATCCAGATTCTTTCCTGTTTTAAGGTGCGATTTGAACGTTCCCTCGTCTTGGGCAACCAAGCCGGCGACGATCGCCGCGTAGACCCGGCGAGGTTTCTTGGCCTTGAACTGTTCGATCAGCAACTCGCCCACGGCATCATGTTTGCCAAAAACTAACAACCCGCTGACGCTACGATCTAATCGGTGAACCAATGCGGCTTCGCGGTTGCGTCTGGAATGGCTGATATAGATTGAAACCCGCTGCCACAACGTGTTGGTTTCTTCGCCCCGATCGGTCGGAACGGTCAGGGTTCCAGCCGCCTTGTCCACCACAATCAAATCATCGTCCTCGAAGACCACCGAAAAGGTTCGATCGTCCCAACGAGGCTTCTTTTTTTCGCGATAACGTTGGTCGGGATTGTACCGCAGTGAAACGACATTGCCCGGCGTGACTGCGGTTCCCGCATCGATGCAGACGACGCCATCGATGGACACGCATTCGTAATCGAACATGCCTTTGACTTGACTATGCGAAGATCCGCACAAACGGCGCACAACGGCATCAACGCGGCCGACGTCCGTGGCATTAATCGTGGTAGACAGTGTTTTCATCGTGTTAGTGTAACAATGTTGGATCGATCCAATCGCAATTGTGCGCAAATCCAAGCCATTTCGATCGTGAAAGAGCCTTGCGAGCACGTGGCACTGAGCGGTCCTGGGTTACTTTGGATTGATCGGCCTAGATGATTGTATTTTACTGAGAGTTCTGTCAGGAAATTTGGTCAGAGTTTCCATCGGTCAATCGCGTCATCGCGGGAATAGGAAGATATCTTTTGATCAGCGCTCCGCTGTTACGTAGATCACTTTTCCGCTGATCATTGCGAGCAGATTCATTGTGAGCAACAAACTCATCGTAATTTGCGGGTGCAGACAACGCGTCAAAGGCTTTGCTTCTTGAAGCGAAGTCGTCAGACTTGATCG
>CAYVAN010000137.1:0-12260 GCA_964449225.1 uncultured Rhodopirellula sp. | reverse complement strand
GGCGCGAGCCGCCCGGTGCCTGAGTTACCGGATGGCTCGCGCCATTCCACTAGATTTTAAGTTGCCCATCTTCAAGAACTGAGTTGCCCTGGGTTACGTGCGTTTTCGATCTGACTGCGCCGACCAGCTGAAATAGTCGTGAAGGAGACGTAACGCGTTAAGGTTAGAGTCGAAGGATCCGATCGGTAACCTCGCTACGAACGTTTATTGCATCCAGCTGACTAACTGTTGTTTCGTGGCGATGCCTGCACGTCGCTGTGTTACCTGCCCGTTTTGAAGCATGATAAGTGTGGGCAAACCAGAGACGCTCATTTGTTTCGCGAGATCGCGATGTTGATCAACGTTGATCTTAATGATGGTGGTTTGCGTCTTCGCAGCGGCTCCCTCAACATCATGCAAAATTAGACTTTGTTTCCGGCAGGGACCACACCAGTCGGCGTAGAAATCTAACAATACGGGGCCTTGGGCCTTGGCAAGTTGTTGCACCAAATCTGCATCACTTGGCAGAGTGATAATGGTCGGTCGCATCTGCTTGCTAGGCATTTTTGCACTGACAAGCGTTGCTCTCTCGACAGTCGGCACGGACACAGGCGATTCTTGAGCCATGTCTGTTTGAACGATATTCGATTCGATGGCATTGGATTCGGTATTCGTATCCGTCGCGTGAGCTGAACGCATGGAATCGCCATTGACGCAACCAATCACGGCTAGAAGAAGTGCGATGGTTCCAATGGAAACTGAAATTCTGCGAAGGCTGGAAATCATTCGCGGTCGAAGAGATTCGTTCATGGCCGTGCTTTCGTTTGATTCGTTTAAGGTGAAGGAATGATCGGTGGCGACTCATTCGCCACACCATAGGAATGCCCGATCGGTAAACTGATCCGCCACACGGTTAGAACTCGCGTTGAATCATTCCTGATCGCATCACGATGAATTTTCGTTGCTGGGTATTGATTGCAGCAGCGTCCCGGCGTTGATGCCACTTTTTCGTTTACTGCCGAGAAATTCGACGGTTCGTTTGCAAGCCGATTTAGGGACGCGGGAAAAACTTGCGCAGGCAATACAACCTGAACCGGGGCTAGGTGAGAAACCGGTTGTGAAACATCAGGGGACCGGTATCAGTTGATGTGAATTCACATCTGATTATTCCAATCTTACCGGTTCTGCTAACCCTTTTATCGACGTCGCCCCCAGGAAGACGAACTACCGCCGTTCCATGGTCCACCCCAATGTCCGCGACCACCGCCGTAGCCGTCGGAACGTCGGCGGCCAGCGCGTCGTGCGTGATCTCGCATGGCACCACCGGCGGCGTGTGCCATCGCGTTGATTAAAACCTGAGTCATCGGATGGGTTGCCACAGCGGTTATTTTTTCCATCGCGGTGGGGCCCCAACGCTGATTCGATCGAATTCTCTCCCATAGCAATTCTGCGTTGCCAGCGTTGCGGGCACGGTTCAGTTCTTCGATGATGTCCAGCGAACCGACAAATTGTGAGCGGCCGGAATCGAACCCGGCAGCTCGGAAACGTTGCACCAGTCGTCCAAGGTCTTCCAAGAATTTCTGATGTTGGCCGACCTCTTTGCGACGTCTTCGACTGACATCGTCGAAGGATTCGATTTCCGCATCGACTTCGATCAGGTCAGCAACAATTTGGTCGTCCGAAATTTCCGCCGTCAATCGAGCTTGGCGTTCCAGGTCTCGTTGATCGACGCGGCTAAGCATGTCGCGAAATAGTCCGATGGCTTCTTTATAGTGTGGTCCACGCGGATCTTCGATTTCGGTGAGTTTGGCTTGTTGTTCATTGCACTGATTCAACAGCGATTCGATCTTGCTGAGCACATCATTGCGTTGGCCCATCAAAGCGGCGACCTGATCGATGCGATCGGGAAGGCCTAATTGCTCGGCGACGACATCGCGGCGACGTTCCAAATCCGTCATCACGACGTCGAGTGCTTCGCGATCTTCGGCAATGATCTGACGCATTCGCTGCGGCGTTTCTTTTAGAAATTCGTAACCTTGCTTTGCTTTGTTGAAGTTCACCATCTTGGCGACCCAGCGATCCATCCGTCGCGTGAATCCTCGTTTTTTATATTTAGACGTACCAAACCCTTGGTCGCGTAAGTATCGAAACAGCGTGCTCTGTTCATACGCTGGCAACTTGCGGGCCGAATCCTGATCAATTTCTTGAAGGTTCGCCTCGGCACGTTCCAAGGCTGCTTCGGCGACGGCTGCCCGTTCAGAAAGTTCCGCGAAACTTTGGTCAGATTGAAGCGACAATTCGACTTGTGTAGCAATTTCGTCCTGTTTTTCAGATGCCGCATCGAGCTCCGCATCAACCGTTAGCAATGCGTTCTCTTGCTGTTCTTTTTCAGCAATCAGGCTCTGCAACTGCTGAGCCACGCTGTGGGCGTCCGCTTCTTTGCGACGTAGGAGTTCATGGAACGACGGTTGAACCTCGGTCCACGTTCGGCGGATCGCCTCGGGCGTGAGTTCGGGAAGGTAGTGCTCGGCTAGTTTGACCAATGCTTTGCCCCGCTGGTCGAATAGCTCGTCTCGCCCGGAGGCTTCCGAGGTCAAACGATCACGTTGGATTTTCAGGTCCGCTTGGACTTGGTTGTAGGCATCCATCAGTTGCTGATGAACCACGGGGCCGGAGATCGGCATGAATTTGTATCCTGTAAACCGTCAGTAAAACACTGCGATGAAAAAACACTGCGACGAAATGTAGCTGCTTCTGAAAGGGCCCCTTTAGCCCAATAAAAACCAAAACGCACCGGCGAAGGTGGCAGCGGCTGCCAAGCCAGCGACCACGCGACCTCGCCAAACCCACAAATGGGCCATCACATGACTCATCCCCTTGGGAACTGGCTCAAAGGTGTGCAGTCGTTCCATGTACTGACCGATCGCTGCATCGATTTCCGCTTCCGTCACGTCGTCACCAGACATGCGTGCTGTCCTGACGAGTTTGTCCCGAAGATTCGACCGCAAGTCGTCTCGGCGAAACATCTCCTCGGCCGATTCTCGGTTCTCGCGAATTTCCCTGGCAACATCCATCACTCGCAGCGTTTCTTGAAGCGACAGATCCTGTAGCGGGTGCTGGATGCTTCGTGACGCACTCGACGATTCCAAAGCAGATGCTTGTGGAGACGGGGCCTGGGCTTGAGCTTGGCTGGACATGGCGGGTAACGAGATTGGACAGGAAAACAGGAATTCGGTCTCTGATTATTCTGCCTATCTTAGCCAACTCTTCACGGTGTCAAAATCGGTAGCAAAACAGTACGGAAAGTACCGGGATCTGTCATCGTGTGTTCATTTGGCTTACTTGTTGACGGATAACGGGCACCAGGGCTTGGTACGCCGGAGCGAAGAACCGTACAATTGATGGTTGATCCTGTGTCTGAAAGGCACCGGAACCTTTTCCAACGAAACCCATCGGCTCGAACATGTCCAAACAAGCCCAAGCATCTGCGACCGCCCCCCAAGCCCAAGCTCCCGCTTCTCGCGATACGAAGAAGATGAAAAAGTATCTCGATAGCGCCATGGATGTGCTGAAGAAGTTTGGTGTCGACAGCCAGAATACCGCACCACAAGAATTGATTGGCTTACTGGAGAACGTCAAGCACATCGACGAAGCCAAGGTGCTTGCGATTGCGGACGTAATCCAGCACATGAGTTCCTTCAATGCTCTGGTTCGTGAAAACGTCGAAAGCATCAAGATCGGCGACCGTTACATGAACATTACTCAAATGTTCGATTCAGTGCGCGAAGACAGCAAGCGTTTGATTTCGCAACTGGACGATGGAAAAATTAGCGGAACTGAAAAGGTTGCCAATTGGTGGATGAAGATGCGCCGGGGAACCCCCAGCGATCGTTTCGAGAACATTGTCGAAACCTACAGCGAAGTTGCAAAAGACACCAAGGAAGCCTTGAAGAGCGAAGAGATGATTATGGAGGGCTATATCGATTTTCGATTTGCCCTGAAGGAAGCAGAAGTGTTGTCTCGCGAGCTGTTGGACACCCACGCACCAATCCTTCAAGCTGCCAAGGACGCGTTGGCCGATTCGCAGAAAGCGTTGGACAACTACGCCGGCACCGACGAGGGCGGAAAGAGCAAGCTTGAACTGATTCGCGACGAAGCTCGCCATCATTTTGAAAAGGAAGACGAAAACTATCAGTTGATGAAAGACATCGCCGAAAACCTAGAGATCGGTTACGACGTCGGCGAAACCTTGATCACCAAACTCAAGCAAACTCACGACGTGAAAGAGCGTGTCTTCCGTCGTGCGGTCACGTTCTTCACCACCAACGAACATGTCTTTACGATCCTGGGCACGGTCTACACTAGCCAGCACGGCTTGCACGAAGTCACCCAGGCGACCGAGGCGATGAAGGAAGGCGTCAATAAGGGCCTGGAAGATATCGCTGATCTAGGTCGTGAATTGGAACGCGCCGCACTAAAGGCGGGCTACGGAAGCACGATCAATCCAGAATCGGTGCAAAAATTAGTCGATGCTATTAGCGGCTTTCAAATTGAATCGCTGGAAATGATCACCGAGCTTCGTAAAGAATCCGAAGCAAGCACCAAGGCAATCCGGCAAAGCGTCGAAGAAGGCAAAAAGAAGTATCAGGAAACGCTTGCCAAGCACGCCCGCGGCGATTCGCTTAGTTAGGGAAGGTTGCCTGCGTTATCGCCGACGGTTACAGAGAGGCACCGAGGTTGGAATTTTGCGTGCCGTAAATCAATTTTGTTCCGTATCGATGACCGACGTTGTTCCGCAGCAAGCTTGCCGCGGCTAAATCGTTCCTGACCCAGCCGTCGACTTATCGGCGGCTGATTGATTCGCCGCGAGATTGTGGCGAGGCGAAATGTTGCAGAGATGCCTCAAGCTCATTGAGCGATGCACTCATCCAATCACCGAACTGCGCAGTTTCTTCGATCGACAGCGTCGCTGTCATCTCAAACCAATGATCGCCGGACGGGCGGCTTTTGACGGGTATTTGATTTTCGCTTGAAGTTGTCATCGGAGTTCTCTCCGTTAAAGGCAATCCGTTGCATGGTTATTACCCAAGTTCACTCAGAAACAAGATCCAAGTTTTCTTGCGTGAATGGTGCTGATTTAAAAAACAAGACCATTCGTCATTCGAACAGGTTCACTTGCCGTCTTGGACAAGCTTACTGAATGATATTCTGAGCAATCTATGTGCCGAATG
The DNA here is from genome assembly GCA_964449225.1 of uncultured Rhodopirellula sp. Taxonomy (GTDB): domain Bacteria; phylum Planctomycetota; class Planctomycetia; order Pirellulales; family Pirellulaceae; genus Rubripirellula. The sequence goes on along the minus strand of CAYVAN010000137.1, from coordinate 7,050 downwards.
ATCTAAATCGGTTTCTGAATGGCTCTAAGTTGTTTATTTGGAATGACTTAACACTCCGTCCTTGATTCTGCCTTGGTTCTCTATGTTGCCCAAATGGCATCGCTAATGATGTTATTTGCCAACACGACAGGCAGTTTTGGAGCTTCTGCCACCTATTTTGTTTCGGTTTGACCCAGCCTGTAAGTTGAGTAGGAGTCCCGTTATCGGAACTGTATGCCACAAAAGGATGCGAAGAGTAGGGAAATTGCTTGTAGCGAAATTGGCGGCAAAACTATTTCTGCGAAATCTGCCAAGAGTTCTGATTGTGCAGCGAATACCCCAACGTGAATTCAAATTCGGCCGTGATGGCCAGAACGTTACCAAAATGGGGAAATCTGATGTTGAAAAAAATGATACTTGCTGGCGGTGCCGTCGCTCTGCTTTCCGGCATTGGTCTGGGGGTCCCAATTTCTAGCCACGCACGTTGCGGGACCAATTTGATAAAGGAGACCGCCAACAACGCGATGCCGTTGGAATGGGAAATCAATCGAGCCCGCCATATGATCGCTAGTCTGAAGCCCGAGGTGGCCAAGAACGCTCGTCGGATTGCGACCGAGAAAGTCGAATTGGCTCGGTTGCAGGATCGGCTCGATCAGACCAACACGCAATTGGCGAAGTCTGAAACAGACATCGAGCGTTTGCGGGATGACCTGGAAGCCAAAAAGGACTACTACACCTACGCCGGTCGCACTTACACGTCGGTGCAAGTTCAATCGGATCTTGGCAATCGATTTAAGCGATTCAAGACGCGGCAAGCCACCGCTGAAAAGCTTGACCAGATGATTGTTGCTCGTCAGAAATCACTTCAAGCCGCTCGCGGGCAAATGGATGCGATGCTAAATGCTCGCCGCCAATTGGAAGTTGAAGTTGAAAACCTGCAAGCTCGTTTGGGGTCACTTCGCATGGCGCAAACCAGCAGCAATTTTAACTTGGATGACAGCCGACTGTCCTACACTCGTAAATTGCTGGACAAGATTGGAAGAGGCATCGACATGGCCGAAGAAACCATGGTCGTTGACGGCGAATACTTTGACGAGATTGATTTGGATCAAGCTGATAACGCAGATTTGCTGGACGAAATTTCAGCATACTTTGGTTCTTCGTCAGAGATCGATCGGGATCGCGAAGCTTTTGTTTCGATCCAATTAAACTAGTGCTGAATGGATCGTCGTTTTAGCGGTCGGGCGTAATCCCGCCGGTTTCTCCACGGTGAATTTTGTGCAGTTACTGGACGGCTTGCGCCGTTCCGCCAAAGACATTGGACCTTGTTTTTTTGCGTCTGCCCTTCGGAATTGGTGCCATGACTTTCTTGCCCCTACCTTCACAGCCAAACAGCGACGATGGTCGTTGGGTGTTGTGGGTCGATGGGTGCGGAGGGTTTCTTATCGTGGTCAACCGTGATGTTCGGATCGGCCGTGAAGTGACAGCTCGGAAAGATCAATCGGGTCGATTGGACGTTTCCTTGGTTGCGGATGTTCCAAGGCTGGCTGGCATGATTGTTCGGGACCAAGCCGATTATTACTGGCAAGATTCAGGCGATCGCAAGTGGATCGAACCGGGGAAAAGGATTGCCGGTTTGGGCTCGGCGAAGTTGCGGCTACACAAACCATCGGCGCTTTGCAATTCGGCCGTGTTGACTTTGGATCCGCCGCATCGTTTTGGTGGGCACATTGATGCTGTCATCTTAGCGGATCAAACCTGGCTTATTGGGCCGTCCGACGATTGCCACATTCGATGTCGTTCACTTTCGTCACCTTTGGTGGTTAGCTGCGGCAGCGAAGAGCAAGCTGAAGAAAAGACTTATCAATGGTCAATCAAACAAGGCTTTGGCGGCACGCCAAAGCAGTTACCCGGCGGTCGGCAGCTCACCGTTGGCGACTCGGCGTCGACGCAAGTAACGATGTTGCTGGAATCCATCGACCCGATTCATTCCTCCAAGTACAAACAGGTTTAATCGCGAGATGAAAATGCCGCTAAAATCGAGACTCGCTGCATTTTCTAAAGATAAAGCGCCCGGAAAACGACAGCTCTGGGGCCCATTTAGCATGCTTGTCGATAAACTAAACAACAGCAAACTGAACCATAGCAAACGAGATCAACGTGCTGCGGGGCATTCTCCGGCCCTTCGTTTGGGGCCAGATGATCCAGAGCAAGATGGCGATTTCCAAACGAACCTGCCGGACGATCAGCTTAGTGAAACTCAGGCTTTTCCGGATCAAGCCTTTTCTACATCGGGCTCTAACGTGAATCACTTTACCTTCCCATCGGGATCCAAGCCGTTACCGCGGTACACGATTCGTCGCGGGATCGGCACCGGCGGATTTGGCGAAGTCTATTTCGCCGTATCTGATGCAGGGAAAGAAGTAGCGTTGAAGAGAATCCAACGTAACTTGGATGTAGAACTTCGCGGTATGTCGCATTGTTTGAACTTGAAGCATCCCCATTTAGTTTCGCTTCACGACATTTGCCAAACTGATGTCGATGGGAATAGGGGGGCAAAGGTTAAAGCCAGCGTCGACACCAAACTGAATGCCACGCAGTGGTGGGTCGTGATGGAGTACATCGCGGGGCCAAATCTTCGTGAAGTCTTAGATGATTCTCCAAGTGGTCTACCTGAAACGGAAGTCCGCCGCTGGTTTAGCGGCATAGCGGCTGGAATCGCACATCTGCACGATTCTGGATTGGTCCATCGCGATGTCAAACCTGGTAACGTGTTCGACGATCTTGGGATTGTCAAAGTTGGCGACTACGGTCTCAGTAAGTTTATCTCTTCGAGTCATCGCGGTGGCCACACCGAAAGCGTCGGCACATTCCATTACATGGCACCGGAGATTGGTCGTGGCCAGTATGGTCGCGAGATTGATATTTACGCTCTTGGTATCGTCTTGCATGAACTGTTGACGGGGCGAGTTCCGTTCGATGGCGAGAGCTGTCACGAAATTATCGTCAAGCATCTGACCGCAGTTCCGGATTTGTCGGGCGTTGCATCGCCCTATCGTGAAACGATCGCCCGATGCCTTGAAAAAGATCCACAGCGTCGGTTCGCCAACGTAGGCCAGTTGATGCAATCATTGAACTTTAATGATCCGTTGGGGGATGAATCTCGGTCCTATGCAGGTGGTCAATCCGAGGCGTCTGAGCCGGTTTTTGTCGCCAAACTTAGCCAATCGGGCCAAGCGATTGCTCGGGAACATGATGACGCGGAAATTGTTGATGCAACGCTGGTATCCGAATCAGCCGTGCCTGTAACGACCGAAGAACCTCTCGCTCGCGCGATTCGCAATAGTATCGATGACTTGGGATCATGGTGGCGAACGTTGGATCGGTCGCCTGGTGCGAAAGCGTTATTGTTTACCGCTGCCGTTTTGATCCTAATCGTCAATACGCAGTGGTTGTTGCCGCTGCTGCTTTTGGTCGGGTTCCTTTACGTGCCGTATTACGTAATCCGACAAATGGTTTTGCACGTCAGGCAACAACCCAGCTACGCGCAGGCTCAGCGCATCGCCGGTGCACAACCGGCAATTCAATCTGATTCGGCGATCCAACCAAGTGCTCAAATTGGAAAGTTCAATCGCAAACAATGGCAACATAATGTGCGAAGCGGATTGCGGGCGAAGCATTCGGTTCATCGCTTGGCCGAGCTCAATACGTCTTGGGTTGCTGCATCGTTTTCAGTTCTTGTTTTAGGGTTGATCGCAGGTGTGGTAGGACTGCGCAGCGGGCCGTTGGATGCTCTGGCAATCGCACCTTATGCATTAGTCGCGACCATTGTCTTGCTCGCATCGTTCAACTTGTTGGGCATGGGGAAACTATGGGAACGTGAGGAGGGCGAAGGAACGATGCGGCGGTTGGTCTTGGCGGGCGTCGGGGCCGGAGTGGGAGCGATCACGTTCGCCACGAGCGATTTATTGATGGTACCGTTGTCCCAAGGAATGATCCGCGACGTGGATGTTTCGACGCTTCCACAAACGCTTTATGACAGTGCGGGTGCACCGTCGATGACTGCCTTGATGGCTCACTTTGCTTTGTTGTTTGCCTCACTGCGTTGGTGGAAAACCGTTGACCCACTACGCCAAACGCGGCTAAGTCTTTGGTCGGTTGCCGTCGCAGTGGTTGCCGAATGGGCGGTGCATCAATTGCTGCCGATACCACAGCCAGCCGGAATGATGATCGCTGGCGGAACCGCGATCGTGGTTCAAATGTCAGCTTCATGGATCAGTCCAAGCAAGACCAGGCAGATTGCTGTTGGCAGCAATCCTGCGGGCGAGGTTCCCACCGGCATACCCGTCAATTCGCCCGGCACCCCGTCGGCCAAGTTATCCACCAAGGTGCAAGCGATCGATCCACAAAGCATTCAACGAGGTGCTGTATGAACAAATGGATGCAAACCAGCGGTGCCTGCATGATGCTGGTGCTTTCATCACCGGTGATCGTTGCTGAAGAAGTCGCCAAAGAAACATCGAACGCAAAAATGACAACGGCGGAATTGTCCGTACCGCCTTTGGACCATGTTGATTATCCGATATCGCGTCCAGATTGGTGCAACGATAAGCCCGACTTCACCCAGCGTGATCACAGGATCATCGTCACCGCTGGCCCCTGTGATTCCGGGGAACAATGTGATGAACACTTGAAATGGATGCAGCGGGCCGCAGTGGCAAGTTACGCAAACCGGTTAACGAATTCGTTCTTTGAGTCCAATTTTTCTGCTTTCCTGGATCGTAGTGTTACTGATCAAGACATTAACGATCGATATGTTTCGCGTCGTTACCGAGGCCCGGTTACCGTCGGCGGAGAAACAAAGCACGAGAAAGTCGTCCAGCTTACATTTAGCCCCAAAATTCAAGAAGAGATTCGACAGGCTGCTCGTGGAATGGAAGTGCACCGTCGTTTAAAGGCCCTTGCCGTGACTGGAGTATTGGGCGTCACACTGCTGATGTGCAGCAGCGGGCTGCTTGGACTTGCCAGTCGCCGGGTATCGCGACTAGAAGGAATGTCATCGCTGGACTAATATCCTGGGATGAAAAAAACAAACATTGCTATTGTTGGCATGGGGACCGTGGGAACCGGGGTCGCCAAGCTTTTATTGGACCATGGTGACCGCACCGCTCGCCACGCTGGACGCACACTTTGGCTGAAGAAAGCGGTGGTGCGAGACCTATCGAAACCTCGTGATATCAAGCTGCCCCAAGGTGTCGTGACGGATTCAATCGACGATGTCATCAATGATCCGGACATCACCGTCGTCGCGCAACTGGTCGGTGGTCTAGAACCAGCCCGTTCGATCATGCTGCAACTAATGGAAGCGGGCAAAGACATCGTGACGGCGAATAAAGCTCTGCTGGCGCAGCATGGTGCCGAATTGTTCACGCGTGCCCGCGAACTCGGACGTACGATTGCATTCGAAGCATCCGTCGCTGGTGGAATACCAATCATTACAAACATCAGCCAGTGTCTTTCCGCAAACCAGATTGAATCGCTTGAGGGAATCCTTAACGGCACCAGTAACTTCATTGTGTCGCAGATGGACGAAAAAGGAGCCTCTTACGATGACGTCGTCCGCGAGGCGCAGCGGCTAGGCTACGCCGAAGCCGATCCAGCCATGGACGTTGATGGAACCGATGCAGCGCAGAAACTTGCAATTTTGGCTCACCTTGCCTTTGGAGCAACGGTGGATTGGTCAGACATACCGTGCGATGGAATTGACGAACTTGACCCTGCGGACTTGATTTACGCATCGAAGCTGGGTTATCGAATCAAGTTGCTTGCTGTTGCGACACTAGCCAAAGACGGCCTGGAGCTTTCAGTGGGGCCCACGTTGGTCAAGATCGGCACCCCGTTGGCGGAAGTTCGTGACGCCTACAATGCAATTCGCGTTGTAGGCGACGCTGTTGGTCCGGTCTTTTATCACGGCCTGGGTGCCGGGCAGATGCCAACCGCGTCCGCTGTGACTGCCGATATCATCGACACCGCCGTCGGTCGAACCCGATTGACCTTCGAAACACTGGAATACTTTTCCGCCGACCAACCACCTCGGGTCAAACTTCGCGACGCCGACACGCTAATCGGCCGCTACTATTTCCGACTACCTGTATCAAACCATCCGGGAACCCTGGCATCGATCACGGGCGCATTCGCCGAAAATGACATCTCAATCGCTTCGGTAATTCAACACGAAAGTGGTGATGGCTCGCCATCGGATCAGCCGGTTCAGTTGGTTGTTATGACTCATGAGGCAACCGAAGGTGCGGCCCGCAATGCGACCACCAAAATTGAAACCTTAGCGTCAGTCACGGGGCCGGTGGTAAGGTTCCGCGTAAAGGATTAACCGATGACCGCGTTGGGATCAAAGTGGCGGGCGGTGTTTAAGGACGTAGGGTTAGCCGCGACGCCTAACTTCCCCGGCGATTTCTCCAATCAGATTCTCCCACTGCCCAATGTTCTTTTGACGGTAAATTCGTATTGTCGGATACCACTGGGTTGTATCGCCATTGAGCAGCCATCGCCAGTCTGGAACCTGGCTTAGCATTAGGTGAACTGGTACTCCGCCGACAGCACCTGCTAGATGTGCAATCGCCGTGTCAACGGTCACGACGTGATCCAATTGGGCGATGATTGCGGCGGTATCAGTGAACGCACTTTGCGAATCAACATCGTCGGGTAATGAAATGACCTTTGACGCAAAAGCACATCGGGTCAATTGTTCGCTGCCGTGCCCAAATTGCAGATTGACAAGTTGTACATTGGGAAGGTTTGCCAGCGTTTCAAAAACGGCCAGCGGCGCACTTCGGTAAACATCCGCGTGGTGATCAGGGTTGCCCTGCCAGTTGATCCCGATGCGAATTCTGCGTGGTCCGTTCAAATTCTGGTCGAACCATCGTCGCCAGTAGTCAACCAACGCTGCGGAAACGTGAAGATAACCTCCGGGATCGCCAAATAGTTTGCTTCCGAAATGCATCTTTTGGGTTTGTTCAAACAGCGTATCGACAACCTCGATCATCGATGCATGAT
>CAYVAN010000136.1:0-12306 GCA_964449225.1 uncultured Rhodopirellula sp. | reverse complement strand
TTCGCACTTGAAGTTCATCGCGTGAAAATAGCTTGCCTAATCCACTCGTTAGACGGCGGCGGAGCCGAAAGAGTCATGGCGGGCTTGGTCTCTCGCTTTGCCAATCGCGGCCATCGAGCCACGCTCATCACGCTGGGCGATGGGCATGGCGACCGTCACGAATTGAGCCCCGATGTGTCGCGAATTGACTTGGGCTTGATGAGGGGAAGTACCGGGGTGTTCTCGGCGATCAAAAATGTGACCGGGCGAGTCAATGCCATCCGCGACGCGACCCGGTCGGTATCGCCGGATGTCCTGCTATCGTTTTGCGACCGCACAAATGTTCTGGCAGGATTGTCAGCCGAATCAAAAACGCCGGTCGTGCTGAGCGAACGAAGCGACCCGCGACTTCAAACGCTTCCGATGACTTGGCGATTGCTTCGGGAAGTCGCCTATCGACGCAGCGCTGCGATCGTCGCGCAGACCGAATCCGCCGCAAGCTTCTTTAAGCATTACAAAATTCCTTGTCACGTGATTCCATCCGCCGTTGACGCCCCACCAACGATCATCGATTCAGAAACCGTCGCCGCAAGTCGCCAAGTGATTGCGATCGGTCGTTTCGCACCCGAAAAAGGGTTCGATCGATTGCTGGATGCCTTCGCGACCGTTCACCGAAATCATCCTAGTTGGAAACTTTGCATTCTCGGTGATGGTCCCCAGCGTCAAACGCTGCAAGATCAGATCGATCGTTTGGAAATCGGCGACGCGGTTTCGATGCCAGGTTGGATCAATCCGGTTTGGGCTCGGCTAGCCGAGTCGGCAATCTTCGTTCTGCCCAGCCGTTACGAAGGCTTCCCATCGGCCCTGTTGGAAGCAATGTCGGTCGGCGTCCCATCGATTGCGTTACAAAGCCAAGCTGGCTCGCGAGCGATCATCGATTCAGGTGTCAACGGAATCCTGGCGAACGAAGACACCGCTTCCCTAGCCAGTTCGATCGAACAGCTCATCGAGGATCCGGCACTCCGCGTTCAATTCAATCAGGCCGGAAAAAATGTTGTCAACAAATACAGCTGGGAATCCATGGTCAGCCAATACGAAACGGTGTTGCGGTCGGTTGTGAATTCGCCAGATGCGTTAGACTAACAGCAGGGCGTCGCCACTGGGTCAATCTTTTGGGCCTGCCTTTCCTAATTCATCAGCAACCTATGGATCTTCCAAATACCGTGTATCCCCGCCGCCGCAACACTGCCGTTGTTTTGCTGACTTGTATTCTGCTGACAAATTCATTCTTTGGACAGCGTTCATTGTTTGGACAGGGAATGTCCGTCGATCTTACTGCCAACACAGGCGCGACGCAGAGTGGCGAACTGGTCTCGGTCACCGAAACCGGGATCAAAATTCGCCAGTCCGAACAAACCATTTCGATCGACAATACCGAATTGATGTCGATGGAATTTAAGTCAGTCGAAAGCCGATCGGCTCCATCGATCCGAGTGTTCTTGGTCAGCGGATCGCAATTGGTCGTCGATGAGGTCCAAATCGATGGCGATGAAATCCTAATTGAGCCGCGTCGGCAAGCAAGTTTACGATTGCCGGTGAAACAGGTAAACGCGATCCGGTTTCGAAGACCTTCGGCCGCCACTGACCCGGTTTGGTTGGGAATGCTTGAAACGCCGTCACGAGGCGATCGTATGGTAATTCGCCGCAGCAACGATCGTTTGGATCCGACAGATGGAATTGTCAACGGGATCGTGGATTCAAAGTTGATTTTTGATTTGGATGGCGACGAAATCTCTGCTCCCATCGATCGCTTAGAGGGCGTGATCTTTGGCGTGACTGAACAAGATGGCAAATCGTCCGGTGTCATGGTTACGGACGCCTACGGATCGACTTGGGCCGCCGACGCATTGATTCCAATCCGCTTGGATCAACCAGCCGCCGACCTTGGGGTGCGTTTGCGAATGTCCAACGATGTCGTGCACACGATCCCGATTGATCTGGTTCAATCGGTTCGCTGGTCCAGCGGTCTGATGATGCTTGCTGATGCCAAACCCGCCGACTTAAAAGTGCATCCTGAGTTTGCAATTGACTGGAAAAATAACGCTTCAGAAAAATGGTTTGGCCCTCAGCAAGCCAAGGCAAACAACACACATGCATCTCAACCCAATCACGACTTGCTGTTCTACGGTGGCACCGTTGTTGAATACCGCGTCGAAAAAGGGTTTCGTTTGCTAACCGGTTCGGTGCGTCGAGCCGACGAAATCAAGAACGCCAGCAGCGTGACTGTGCGAATCAAATTGGATGACGAATTGATGTGGGAAAACGATCTGCCCAACGCCGACCGTCTAGGGTTTGAACTTGAACTTGGCGAGGCTCGTCGAGTCAAAATCGAGATCGATTCGGGTGATGATGGCGATGTCGGCGCGATGGTGTCGATGATACGCCCACGGTTTGTGAAATAGTTTTCTAAACCATCTTCCAAATCATGAAAGTTAGTTTTTTGAGAACCAAGTTGATGCAACCTTGTAAATCAGTGTTGAAGTCGCTGCTGATCATCGCGGCGTTTGTGGCAGCGTTGCCGCAGGCAGCATCAGTAGGCGGAGGGCCATTGTCGCTTTCCAGCACGATTGAAAATGCTGAACAACAGCGAGTCGAAGCGATCGCTCGTGCGACCAAGTCTGCGGTCAGCGTCTTTGTTCCCGGCGGTGGTGGCGGAGGTAGCGGTGTTTTGATTTCGCCCGATGGCTATGCGCTGACTAACTTTCACGTTACCAGTCCCGCCGGTTCGGCAATGCGTTGCGGCCTTAGCGACGGCAACATTTACGATGCTGTGATCGTTGGCATCGATCCGGTTGGCGATCTCGCAATGATTCGTTTACTTGGACTCGATGGAAATCCAAGAACCGACTTTCCCTATGCCGAAATCGGCAACAGCCTTACCGCCGAGGCGGGTGACTATTGCATGGTGATTGGTAATCCCTTTTTGTTGGCAACGAATTTGCAGCCCACGGTGACGTGGGGAATCCTAAGCGGCGTAGGACGCTATCAGTATCCGTCGGGGACGCTGCTGGAATACGGTGACTGTTTGCAAACCGATGCGTCAGTGAATCCGGGCAATTCGGGTGGTCCCATTTATGACGCAGATGGCAAGTTGCTTGGGATCGTCGGACGCTGTTCGTTTGAAAAGCGGGGGCGTGTCAATGTGGGTGTCGGCTACGCGATTTCGATCAATCAAGCGACCAATTTCCTTGGCTATTTACACAGTGGCCGAATCGTGGACCACGCGACGTTGGGCGCAACGGTGTCAACCGATCCCGATGACGGTTCCGTTCGCGTGACCAACATTCTGGATTCTAGTGACGCTTACCGGCGGGGGCTGCGATACGCGTCGGAGGTCTTGTCGATTGACGGACGCATTGTCCAATCGGCCAACGACATGCAAAAGGTGTTGGCAACGTTTCCGGCTGGCTGGCGAGTGAAGATGCGATATCGCGAAGACGGCAAAACGGTGGAAACGCTCGTGCGACTTCGCAGTGTTCACCTGCAAGACGAGTTGCTGAAAAAAATGTCAGGCGCGATGCCGCCTCCGCCACCGATCGAAGAAGATAAAAACGAAGAAGATAAAAACGAAGATGAATCGGAAAAAAGTGAATCGGATCCGGCAGGTAACGACAAGATTCCTGCGCCGGTTCGCAAGCAGTTGATCGAACGAAAAGGTTATGCGAATTACTTCTTCAATCAAAAGCAACAAACGCGTTTTATCACCTCGCTTCGGTCCCAATTTCCTGGGAAATCAAGCGAGTCAAAATCAGCTTGGCAGATCCAAGGCAACACGGTCGAACCACAACCACGCTCGATTGAAATCCGCGTAGGGCCCGATGCGATTGCCATGGTGATCGGCGGCAAGCCGATGACGGCGGAAAATCGTGGTGAACTTTACGACGCGATTAGTGATCGCAGCATCGGAGGTGTCGTTTCGGCGTTGGACGGTTGGCGTCGCATGCTAGCCGATGGACCAAAGAAATTTGGCGATAGTTTTTATCTGGGAACGATGCCGCTTGGCGGCGAACGACCGCTGCGAGATTGCATGGTCGGCATCGATGGAGAAATCGAAGTTCGCTTCCTTAGCCATCCAACAACAGGACTTGTTGAGGTCGTCGAAGCCTTTGCCGATCGTGATGAAGACCCTGCCGAATTATGGATTCTGCGAGATGAGAATTCGGCGGACCAAATGCCAGGGTATTTGGACCTGCGTTACGGAACCGATTCGATTTTAAAAATCAAAATCGACAGCTGGAAATTGGTGGAGCCAAAGTGATGGGGTTACTTCAATTGTTGAGCCGCGTGCCGATCGTGCCGACATTGCATTCACGTCCAAAGGTTGGGGCCAGATGGGCCAATGACACTTGTTCTGGAAAACGATGTGCCTTGGCAAAACCGGGGAACAGGTTCCGGTTTGACGTCAGCGCTGCGATCCTTGTTCTTTTGGTCCTTGTTGGTTCATCGGCCACACCACAAACTGCTTGTGCACAAACTTCCGTCCATCCATGGGCGCAGACTGCTCAATCCAAGGTCGTCAAAGTCTACGGAGCAGGCGGGCTGAAAGGGTTGGAAGCTTACCAAAGCGGTTTCCTGGTTTCGCCCGAAGGTCACATCGCGACCGCATGGAGTTACGTGTTGGATGTCGAGCCGATTGTGTTGCTGGGTGATGGGCGACGATTCGAAGCGAAGATCATGCACTTTGAACCGTCGCTTGAAATCGCGTTACTAAAAATTGATGCATCCGCATTGCCATACTTTGAAATCCCCAAAAGCCGCGAAGTCCGATGGGGTGATCCGATATTGGCTGTCAGTAACTTGTTCAACATCGCCACCGGTGACGAAGCCGCCAGTATCATGCAGGGGCGTGTTGCTTCGATTGCAACGTTGGACGCTAGAAATGGAACTCTTAAAACACCCTATCGCGGTGAAGTACTGGTGTTGGATTTGGTGGCCAATAATCCAGGTGCTGCGGGGGGCGCTGTCGTGTCGGCTGATGGAAAGCTGGCCGGGATGCTTGGCAAAGAATTGCGAGATTCAGCGACCGGTGTCTGGTTGAATTACGCTTTGCCCGCCGATGTGTTTCGTAAAACCATTGGCGACATCATTGCCGGACGTGTGACCTCTTCTGCGGCGGCGAAAGAAACGCAGTTGCCACGTGATCGTTCGCACAATTTGCAAACACTCGGGTTGGTCTTGGTTCCAGACGTGCTGGAATCCACTCCTGCGTTCGTTGACCATGTTGTCATTGGATCGCCCGCCGAAGAGGAAAATTTGCAGCCGGATGATTTGATCCTGTTGGTGTCAGGACAAAGAACCGAGAGCCAGCGGTTGCTGAAAAAACGGCTCAGATCGATCGACCGTCGGGATGACGTGACGATCACGATCCAACGAGATAACGACATTTTGACAGTGGTGCTGAAACCATGAACCTTACTTCAATTTCAACAAACCGATGTAGCGAAATTCGCCAAGCGTGTCGGCAGCGTGCCGTTGCACAGGCCCAGGCCAAAAGTCTTGGCGACTTTCGCTACGAGGGATATCGTGACTTTCGTTACGAGGGGCATCGGCAACGGCTGCCGGTCGGATTGTTCGCTTGCAAGGTGTTCGTTGCGATTGCCGTTTGCATGCTGTTAGGCAGCGTAACGACAAAGGCTGATGATATTGAATACCGTCAAGCGATGGCGGCTGCGGTGCGGTCAGCCAGCGAATCGGTTTTGCCGTCAGTCGTGACGATGGAAGTGATCGGCAGCTCGGGAACCGTTAAGGGTGAGGTGGCCCAAGACGCACCGACTTGCGGATTGATCGTTGGCAAGGACGGTAATGCCGTCGAAATCCTGGCGTCCAGCATCGTGCTACGTGGAACCGCAGCGACCATTCTGGTCGTTCTACCCAATGGTTCGCGACATGCCGCAACGGTTGTCGCAAAAGACAATCATCGCGACTTGGTTTTGCTTAAGATCGAAACCGACCAGCAGGTTTCTGTTGCCAATCTGCCCAGTCAAAGTCAGTTGCCAATCGGTTCAACCACCATTGCTGTTGGTCGATACGGCGCCAAGCAAACGCCGATGGTCAGCACGGGAATATTGAGTGCGACCGGTCGGCTCGATGGGATTGCGATTCAAACAGACGCGCGGGTTTCAGCATCAATGTATGGCGGCCCATTGGTTGATCTTTACGGCAACCTTTTGGGAATTCTGATTCCCGCCGTGGCAGCAGGCGGAGCCGAAGATTCGACCAGTTGGTATGACTCTGGGATTGCGTTTGCGATTCCCGCTGATGTGATCGCCAAAAAATTGCCAAGGCTTCGCGACGGTCAAGATATTAACAAAGGTTTGATCGGAATCGTCGCAGGAAGTGCGGACGCCAACGATGCCGACACGACCATTGCAGCAGTTCGAACGCGTTCACCAGCAGAACAAGCCGGGATCAAGGCAGGCGACATGGTGAAATCGGTGGGCGGAAAAACGGTGCGAAGGCACCAAGAAATCAAACAAGCCCTGGGAAGTTTGGATGCGGGTGAATCCGTAGCCATCGTTGTGACGCGAGACGACCAAGAGATGACGTTCGAGGTCACGTTGGCTGACACAATTGAACCCCTAAGTCCTCAGCGGATGGGAATCGTTGCGGCGAAACGAGGTAACGATGTTGTGGTCGATGATGTCGTATTGGGGTCGCCATCAGATGGCGTATTGCGTGCTGGTGATGTTGTTAAGAAATTTGGCTCGAATGATGTCGAAAATATAAATCAACTTCGGCGACAACTGATTACCGCTGAAGCAAATCAAGCGATCGAACTGGCCATCGTTCGCGACGGAAAAGCAATCACCAAAACAGTGACGCCCGAATCGATCGACGGTCCGGTGCGGGAAAAATATCCCGTGGATTGGTCATCGAAAACAGAGGTCGATGGAACGTCCGATCAATTGAAACAGCTTTGGGAAGTTTCTGAGATCAAACTGCCCGATGCGGCCAACGTCGCAGCAATTCTGACGCCCAAAGCCGGTGGGCCTGCTGATCGCGATACTTCGTCACCGGAGAATCTTGGGTTGCTTGTCTTGCTGTTGGAACCTGGTGAAACGGAACCCCAACGCGTATTGGAATCTTGGAAGGTCGATGCGTCCAACAGCGGTGTGGCGATCGTTGCGATCGCTTCAGAGGATCCATCGCGTTGGCAAGCAAAGGAGGTTCAGGTGATCGTGAACTTTGCAGCCGCAGCGATGAAGAGAGCACCGATTCATCCAACGGCGGTGGCCGTTGCGGCGTCGGGCTCGTTGACCAAAGGTAAGGTTTCCGCCGCTGATTCGATGGCGATCGCAGTTGCAATTTCGCAGAGCGAAACATTTTTTGGCGTCGCGTTTGGCACCGATACTCGTCCGCCGGCGGTGCGACTACGCGAAAACGAACCGGCAACTTCTTTGCAAATTCTGTTGCCTGTTAAAGAAGCCAACGATCTGCCAGCGTGGATACCAGCATTGAAGAGAGCTGGGTACCCGGTCGTGATGGGCGGCAATGTTGACGAACGAAAGCTGCTGCGATGGTGCCGATTGTTGCAGGCGATTTAGGGTTGGTGGTGGATGATGTTAAAGATCCCAGTCGGCAAGGATCATTAACAAGGTCCACGACGCAGAGCAGACTTAGACACGGTTCGTCTCACTCTTCGAACGCTTCGCGATCGCTCTGGTCGCCTTTCCATTGGGGCGATGGATATTCGAAGTTTGCCTCCTTGACGGTTTGTTTGTCTGTTAAGAGTTTTAACTGATCGCGAGTGTACAGTCGCGGTGCAACTTGGTCGCCGCGACGGAGTCTGTACGCCATGCGGCCTTTCCGACGGACGTAGTGAATTCCCCACACCGTCGCGACGAATCGCTCGCGTTCTAAACCAATCCCAACCGTTTCGACTTGGTCACCGATGTCGATGCCTTCATAGTCGACCTTCAACCACATCACCGGTGTTAAGCGAAAACGAACCTTGCCGTAGGAATAATGGTAATAGGTTCCATCAAACGAATCACGCCGCAGAACACGTTCGCTTGGAAAGCAACTCGTTGCGATGTCGTGATCATCGGGATGAATAAAGTCATCGCCATCAATTGGCCAACGAGCGATGATTCCGTAATCGGGAAGAGGTGGCCATTGCATCGTATCGCTCGCAGAAATGTGTCAGAAGAAACTAACTCACAGAAATTCAGTCACGGGCATAAGAAAAATTTTCCCGTCACCAATGCGACCGCATCGAGCGATCGAAACCACTCGTTCCATCACTTCTTCGCAGCGAGTGTCATCGACCCAAAGCGTGATTTCAACCTTGGGCATAAACGTCTGATCAAAATCTGTTTCTTGGTATTCATCCAGGTAGCTTTTTTGTCGGCCAAATCCTTTGACCTCCAGGACGCTCATCGCTTCGATGGGGGCACGACGCAGCCCATCGAGTACTTGCTCGGCAAGGTGCGGTCGGACAATGGCGATGATTTGTTTCATGGTGATTCCGTGTTGCCTTTGCCTTAGTTTAGCAGGGACGGCAAAGACCAGGGACAGGACAGGCCGGGGACTGCCAACGAAACGCCAGATCGCTTATTCTCGTCGCGTTCCGTTTCGATCCTCCACCGCGTCATTCCCATCATGTTAGATCTATTTGACAAAATAGAAGAAGCCACCGCGACGATTCGCAAGGTGTTTTCAAAGACTCCCAAAGTCGGCATTATCTTAGGCACCGGGCTGGGCGGCATCGTCGAACAGATCGAAGTCGACGCGACCATCGATTACGCCGACATTCCGCACTTTCCGACGTCGACCGCGACGAGTCATCGTGGGCGATTGGTTTGCGGAACTTTGGAAGGCGTTCCAGTTGTCGTCATGGAAGGTCGATTCCACATGTACGAAGGCTACCCGCTTAAACAGATTACGTTGCCCGTGCGAGTGTTCAAGGCTTTGGGCTGCGAACTGATGATCGTCAGCAATGCTTGTGGCGGTTTGAATCCGTACTACGACGGCGGGGACATCATGGTGATCGAAGACCAGATCAATCTGCTGGGCGACAACCCGCTGATTGGAATTAATGACGACCGCTTGGGGCCGCGGTTTCCTGACATGTGCGAACCCTACGACCAAAACTGGGTCGATCGAACGATCGCGATTGGCCGCAACGCTGGCATTGGTGTTCATAAGGGCGTCTTCGTTGCGGTGGCCGGTCCAAACTTGGAAACGCGAGCCGAGTATCGTTTTCTACGAACGATCGGTGCCGACGTTGTCGGGATGAGCACGGTGCCCGAAACCATCGTGGCGGTTCACTGCGGACTCAAAACAATCGGCCTAAGCGTCATTACGGACATGTGTTTGCCTGATTCATTGAAACCGTCCAACGTAGACGAAATTATCGCTACAGCCGGTAAGGCTGCGCCCAAGTTGATCGAAATTGTTCGGGGAATCGTCAGCGAAGCTGGACAAACGAGGATGGCTTGAATCCTGCATAATCGACATCAAGGTCAAAGTCGCACGGGCTAAGTGCGATTGGACGCTCGCGGTGTTGGTGTTCGCACGAAATCGATCCATTCGCGACTTAAAATAGAACGAGCTTTTCGCAGATTCTCGATCCATTTTTTGTCCCGGAAGCGTATGTCAACTGTCGCACCCATGCTTGCATCAAACGCAACCTCTTCATCCTCATCTGCGTCGTCAAACGCATTGAAACCGCACAAGCGGATTTTGGAACTAGACGCGCTAAGAGCGATCGCGGCGCTGAACCTGGTGTTGTTTCACTTCACATGGGTTTATGCGGAGAAATTCGGCTACAGCTCTGACCTGGGATTCAAATGGCCGTTTGGTGCTTACGGTGTTGAGATGTTTTTCATCTTGTCCGGATTCGTCAACAGCATGTCGTTGATGCGACGTGGCAAACCGGTCGACTTTGTTGCCGCCAGATTGATTCGGATCATTCCAATCTTCTTTCTTGCGATCATCGCCAACTTGTGGATCCTGCAATTGGCTCCGATGAACCAGATTGTGACGCAAGGGCAATTCCTGGCCAACATGACGTTGCTGCCAAAGGTGTTGGGTTATGAATGCGTTGATCCAGTCATGTGGACACTGCAGATCGAAATGATGTTCTACGCCACGTTAGTCATCATGTTCCAAACCGGGTACTTGAAACGGTACTTCGTCGGCTGGGGAAGCTTGTTGGCGTGTTCCATCATCCTTTGCCCAACGCTGGATGCCTTGTCGGCTTATTCAGAAAATAGTTTGCACATTGCGGCAACGACGCTTCGACGATTGCTGCTATTAGACTTTGTGCCGCTCTTTGCGATCGGGTTCTTGCTGTACATGATCAAGACGGGTGTCGGAAAGAAGTGGAAGAATTTACTTGGCATTGTCGTCGCAGCAGGCGTTTTTCACAGCATCGATCATGGCAAGCACAACCCAGTGGTCACGTTTTTGATCATTGGATTGGTCACCGCATGTGCGTACGGAAAAGTACCGCCACTGCGTTTCAAGCCATTGCTTTACGTCAGCACCATTTCTTACTCGCTGTATCTGTGCCACAACAATTTGGGATCCGCGATGATCCACGCTTTTGATCAAGCGGGCGTGCCGCCGATCATTTGTTTTGCCATTGGCATGGTATTTTCGTTTGCCTTAGCGATCATCATCACAAACCGCATCGAACAGCCGATTACCAAGGTGTTGCGGAAAGGCTGGTCAAGGCTGCGAAGCGGACGTCAAGAAACCACGGTCGCCACCGCGGCTTCCTAGGGACGATCTGGATTCCAGCGGTTGCCTCGCTAAAGTTTGATGCACGCACCTTCTACGGTGCTGCGGATGTATAGCTTGCCATCGCTGTACGCCGGCGTGGACCAGCATTTCCCGTCTAGCACGTCTGCTTTTGTGATCTCGGTGTACTCGCTTGGATTGGCCGCAACGATTGCGACTTCACCAGTATCGGAAAGCACGACTAGCTGATCGCCGACCAGGATGCAGTTGCCCTGGCCGTAGCCGGGTGAGGACCATTTGACGATGCCTGTTTCCAATTCAACGCATTGCAGCGGAGCGGTGCCGTAGTCTTTGAAGCCAAACAATCCATAGATGTGTCCCTGGTGGATCACCGGCGTGCTCCAATGGTTCATCAGTTCGCGTTCCTTGAACCAGACGTCCTCGGTTTTGTCACCGGAAAGAACTTTCAGCAACAAGGCACCGACTTTGTAACCGGCTGACATATAAACCAGATCGTCAGTCACGACGGGGGACGCGGCCGTCGAGACGTTGTAGTCAAAATTGGTTCGCCAACGTTCGCTACCGTCATCGGGATTGATAGAAATGGGACCAGATTGCATCAAAAAGATGACCTGGGGCAGACCATTGATTTCAGTCAGCGTGGGTGTTGCGTGAGTAAATCGTTCGTCGCCCGTTTGCCAAACGAGCCTGCCCGTTTTCTTGTCGAATGCCAGGAACGATTGGCCTGGGCCGCCGCCGGAAACCAGAACTTTGTCGTCGACGACTATGGGCGAAGACGCCGATCCCCAGGTGATGTTTTTCCCGTTAAAATCTTTGGCGATGTCCTTCTTCCAGACCCGTTTTCCGGTTTTAGCGTCTAAGCAGTGAAGTGTCATGACGGCGTCGTAGACGTACACCAAACCATCTGAAACTGTCGGTGTCGCCCGAGGGCCGTCGCCGCCCTTGTTGCCTTTGGCGCCCGCATTGCCGCCACCTTGGTAAATGTCATTGCGAAGCGGTGTCGCCCAGATTTCTTTGCCATTGTCAGCATTCATTGCAACAACCGTTGCCTGACGATTACGTTGATCGTCTTCGCGGACGATCAGGGTAAAACAACGACCTTCGGCAACCGCGAACGAACTAAAACCTTTCGGCGTGGGAACCTTCCATGCTGGTTTCAGGCTTGCGGTGCCGTCGCTGCTGAGCGATTCAGAGCTCTTTCCGTTACCGGCCGGTCCTCGGTACTGCGGCCAATCGTCCGCCTGTACCGTTGTCGCTGAATTGGTTGCTGCGTAGGTGGTTGCAATCACCGCAAGCAAAAAACAATGCGTGAATCGTGAAGCATTCGAAACATTCATTGGGGAACCGTAGAAGAACACAGAGGCGGGAATCACGATGCGATAAGCAGGCATCGTGCCTGGGTTTGACGAATCGACGGACTTGAATCCTATCTAATTCCATCGCCGCGTGGGACCGAAGAAACAGCATTCTAAGGTCAAAAGAAGGTTCAGGGTGGCTAAGGGGACTCGAACCCCCGACCCTCGGAATCACAATCCGATGCTCTAACCAACTGAGCTATAG